>JAOIUG010000025.1 GCA_028223395.1 Shewanella sp. | reverse complement strand
GTCGTTTACCTAAGTGTTCACAATAAGTACTCAACGCTTGTAATGTACCTACAGGGCCATGGAATAACTGACCAAATTCGGTGACAATTTTGAGCCAATTTGCTGTTGGGATGTTCAGACGGCTAAGGATGTTTTCAGTACTTACTGAGATAGCTCCTCGCTTGTCGTCACGGATGATTCGGCCGGTTTCATCAACCAGTATTAAGTAGTCTTCTAGTGAGAAATTAATGCCTTTGGGTTGGTGTGCTCGCTCGTTGCCAATGAAAGGCAACAGTTGCTTGGGTTGCTCACCTTTAAGCGCGGCTTGGACTCTTAATTTAAGACTAGTGAAGTCTGATTGCTCTGGCGTGTTAGCCATCTTAGCTCGAATAGGATTGAGATCAACGTAAGTCATGCAAGCCAGTACTGCGGCTTCATCAAGTAACGCTTGCGACTTGAAACGCCCTTCCCAGAAATGCCCGGTGCAGTTGTCCTCTAGGTTAGCTTGTCTGGCAATCGGTTCATTTAAGCACCGCAACTCTTATAAAAAACATTAGCAGCGAATATCACTGAGCCTTGAGCGATAAGTGGCAATAAGGTGTTTGAGTTGAATCACTAAATGCTCATCAATAACATCACCTTTGGCGAATTTTTGCGTCAGCGCGGTGCCGTTAAATAGCCTGTGCCATTGCTCAACAATTTCTCTATCTGACCAGTTATTCACTGTCTCTATGTCGATATAAAGTACGACATGCAAGTGATTGCTCATCACTGCGTAAGCTGCGACATCAATGGCGAACACATCTGTTAACTTCAATATTTGCGCTTCAACCCAGCCGCGGCGATGGTCGTAATTTTTACCCGTGTATTTGTCATCACCACACAGGAAGGCGCGCCGAACAACACGGCTACAACAGTGGTAATAGGGGGTGTCTTCGATGCTAATTAATGTTCTTCTTGGGCGTGGCATGTCGACCTCCTTGTTAAATTCTCAAATCAAGCATAGTAGGATGTCGCTATTGATGCCATTAACTATGGGTGGCTATGTAGCTTTTTACCCGCTTCAACTGCCGGTGACAGTGGCCGGAAGTCAGATTGCAGGCGCTTGTTACATACCCCACGTACAAACTTCCAGTTGATTGCGACAGAATGAGGTGTGATTAAATTCAAAGATGATACCTATATCAGTAGATTTACCTACCCAACCAATATCGACTCTATCATTTTCTTCACAGTAGCGCTAAAGTGATTCGAGGTTGAGAATAAACTCCGATAGATTTAACGAGTAATATGGGCCATCAGTATCAATAAAAAACCATCCTGGAATAATTGCTAATTCTATCGACTTTTTTACAAAGCTAACAATATCATTCATTGAGTCAAAATATTGCAACTGCCAGCCTTTAACATCTCCTCTAGTTGTCGATTGCCTATCCTCTTCCATATTCCAGGTTGAGAATGCAGCATACTTCAAAGATTGAACATCATGACTAAATTCTGCATTCGTAAGCAAATCAGAAATTTTAGAGTCAACTAGCACCAAGAACTCGCGCCTTGCTCGTTTATTCTTAACTTCTCGCAGCTTACTCTCTAATTTTCTCATATCTCTCAAGGGATGTAACGCCCCACTAAGAGGCAAATAATAGTTGGTTATAATAGTGAGTGAAGCGAACAAAACCAACTGTTATTTGTCCTACTTGAGTGGCTTGTTATAAGTATTTTATTGACCGTAAGGATGCTCTTTTGATAACACTACTAATTCATCTCTGACAGGAGCTAATTGGTTCGAATAGATAACTAAACTCCTTAAGCCAACCAACAAACGTGATTGCACCTGCGAATATCTATTATCAAGCGTTGGTGACCATGTTTGTTCTAGAAAATCACCTACATTTTGAATTATTGCATGTAACGGTAACCAAGTGAGGTGACTGTTTTTTGCAGCATACCCTTTTAATAACGAAATAGGGTTACTGCCACCACTTGATGCTGAAACACCAATAGCAAATGCTGGCTTGTGACCTAAAGGCAAACCATTAGCGGAGCCATTAGCAGATAAAAGTAATAAATTGACAAGTGCTGGTGGGATCATGCCTCCCCATTCAGGAACAATAAACACTAAGGCATCACAGGAATACAATTGCCCTAACACTTCATCTTTGTTATTCGCTAGTGAAATTAAATCATCTCTCCCAGTACCATAATGGTCTAATAAAAAAGGATATATAGATAAATCTAATATCGATGACTTAACGCCTTCCATGTCATTTAATATATTAGTTTGTAAAAATTTTGAGACATCTAAACTTTTAGAGTTATCTCTTTGGCTACTACTTACGAGCAGAATATTCAAATACACCTCCAATACTTATAACGCCTCGTTAAGCGGACAAAAATTGTTGGTTAAAATCGCGAAGCGATAACCAACTGTTTTTATTCCGTTTAAACGACTTGTTATGTGTTTGATATTTGTTAACTATGTTGCAGATAACTCAGCATCATTATTAACATATTCTTTGAACATCTGAGCTTTCTTAGCAACTTTCCTGTAGCCAAAGAAGTATAATAACACCGATGCAAGTAACATTGGAAATCCAATGATAATTAAACAAAGGGGTAAACTTATTATTCCCAATATAATTGACATCCATTTCATCATTTGGGATTGCTTCTCAATCTTTTCTGCAAAAAAGTTAAGTGATTCTGCATCATCAGCACCTAATTGCGCTATTGCTAATTTTTTCATTGCTTTATATTCAACTTTATTCATTTACATACTTCCTTTAGTTTTAGAGTTGCATTGTTTAAATTACACTGACACATAACATTTTAATATACGGCTTGCGCGTTTTGCCAAACCATTCTGGGAAAGTGTGCACTGAATATAACCTTAAAAACTCTTTTAAAGCAACTAATTACTAATGAAAGTGAGTAATTGCATCCAATACTCTTTCTGACAAAAATGAGTTGCACACTTTGCTTTCCGGTTATCTCAATGTTTCAAGAATGCACGCTTTTATGTAACTGAATTTACGCATGTTTATTAGTGCCTGCAATAGTAAACCGTGAATTCGACATTCTGGGTTGTCTTGATTTTTTAGAAAACTCAATAACACTGTATATAATAACAGTGTTATCAAAAAGGTATAGCAATGCAGTCCTCAAGTCCTTTTTTGGGATCAATCAGACAAGATATACGCTTGCGAGGATAGAGCTTGCGACCCGAAAAAGCCTATTTTTATTGGGTTAACGTTACAAAAAATTATATAGCCAGCCATTATTAAATTGTGCTTGTGCTTTTGCTTACAATTAACAATTTGCACCTAAAATTTACATTTCAATGAGCGCCTGATCATAAAGTGCTGATCTTCAAGCCACGCTGCACAATGCATGGCGGCGAGGCTCTTGTAGTCAGCGTGCAATCTAGAACCTTGACCTTGTCTCGTCAGGCGAGCCAGCAATATGCTTGATGTAACACCAATTTACATAATGTTTCTCCTTCCTCCTTTCATCTGTATTACTATCTCAAGGTAGCATTTGGTAGCATGGATGTTATTAATAATGATAAGTACAAGCTTAAATTCAATAAGAGGGTGTGATTGTGGCAACAAAAAAACAAATTTTTTTACCTTTGGTCGTGATCCTAGCTGGCCTAGGCGGCTTTGCTGGAATGGCGGCATTAAAGAAGCCACCAGAGGAGAAAGCCAAGCTAGATACAACACCTTTAGTGTCGGTAGAGCCTGTCAACATTGAGCCGATGGATTTTACGGTGAATTCTTACGGTGTAGTCACCGCTAAATATGAAACGGAACTGGTCGCTCAAGTTAACGGTGAAATTGTTTACCTTTCTGAGCAGTTCGTCCGCGGTGGTTTTGTTAAAAAAGGCGATGTGTTGGCGAGAATTGATCCCAGTGATTATGACGCCGCATTGATTGATGCTCAAGCCAACATGGCTTCAGCTCGCGCTAAATTGGTGGAGGAAAAAGCATTCGGTAAAGTCGCTGAAGCGGAGTGGAAACGGATCACTGATGGTGTACCTACTGATTTAAGCTTGCGTAAACCACAACTGGCTCAAGAAGTCGCGAAGCTCAATTCGTCAGAAGCTGGGCTAAAACGGGCTAAACGTAATGTCGAGCGCACGGTCATTAAAGCGCCTTATGATGCGTTAATCGAGGCGCGCAATATTGGCCTTGGATCGTATGTCAGTGTTGGCAGCAAACTGGGAAAAGTATTAGGCACGGATCACGCTGAGATCCGCTTGCCCATTGCCGATAAAGACACTCAATTTTTACGTCGTGATGGCCAAAATACTCCAGTGTTAATTGAAGGACAGTTAGCAGGAAAGCCTTACCAATGGCGCGCCGAAATTGTCCGTAGTGAAGGTGTTATTGATAACCGTAGCCGGATGACTTATCTCGTGGCTGAACTCCCCGACCCTTATGGCTTACAATCTGATCATGAACCATTGCGTTATGGCACCTATGTTACCGCCAGCATAGAGGGAATTAGCGCTGAACATACTACCAAGGTCGCCCGCCACCTTGTGTTTAATAACCAAGTCGCCATACTCGATGACGATCTCAAACTCAAGTATGTTGATGTCAATATACTGCGTCAGCTCGGCTCTGATGTCATCATTACCGACGGCTTAGCTCAGGGAATGAATGTCATCACCTCTGCACTCGATTACCCTATTGAAGGTATGCAGCTGGCCCTTCCGTCGCAAGAGACAATGAGTGACGATCTTACTGTTGATGTGATAGTAGACGAGAAGGAATAAGCATGATTGATACACATAAAGGGATCATTGCTTGGTTTGCCCGTAACAGCGTCGCAGCAAACTTGCTAATGATTATTATTTTACTCGGCGGGCTACTCACGGCCAACACTATTCGCAAACAGTTTTTCCCTTCGGTAGAGAGCAACTGGATAGAGTTTAATGCCGTTTACCCGGGCGCTGCACCACAAGAAGTCGAAGAAGGGATCACGATCAAAATTGAAGAAGCCTTAGAAAATGTCCAAGGGCTTAAACGTGTGATCACCTACTCTAATCGTAATGTCTCCTCTGGCCATTTTATGATCGAAAATAACTACGATCCACAAGTGGTGCTCGATGAAGTTAAAGCTGAAATTGATTCTATTTCTACTTTTCCAGACGGTATGGAACGGCCTAAAGTTGAGCGAATAAAGCAATCACAAGAAGTCATGTATATCAGCCTTTATGGGGATGTAAGCCAACGTCAATTAAAAGACATGGGCCTTAAGATCCATGACGAACTATTGCAACTGCCTTTTGTCAGTAACACTGAATTTTATGGCGGCTTGGACTATGAAATCGCCATTGAAGTGAGCAAAGATAAACTCAGAGAATTTGGACTGAACTTTAATGACGTGGCAGCGGCAGTGCGTGGCTCTTCTCGTAACATGTCGGCGGGTCAAATTCGCGCCGAGAATGGCTACATTAATTTACGAGTTCAAAATCAAGCGTATGTCGGCTATGAGTTTGAAAATATTCCACTTATTACCTTAGAAGATGGCTCAACCATATTATTAGGCGATGTTGCGACAATCATTGACGGTTTTGAAGAAGGTATTCAGTACTCAAAATACAACGGTAAAAATTCAGTCACTTTTTTTGTCGCCGCCACCAATAGTCAGAGCATGACTGATGTCGCTAAAGTCGTAAAACAGTACATTGCAAAGAAACAACAAGCATTACCTGCAGGCGTGTATCTTGAGCCCTGGGCTGATATGACCTATTACCTCAACGGCCGATTAGATCTAATGCTCGACAGCATGAAAAGTGGCGCTTTATTAGTTTTTATTTTATTAGCGCTGTTTCTACGAGTGAGATTGGCTTTTTGGGTCATGATGGGCTTACCCGTTTGCTTTTTAGGCACTTTACTGTTTTTGCCACTGGCAATGATTGATGTGACAATTAACATAATAAGTTTATTTGCCTTTATTTTAGTGCTCGGGATCGTGGTCGATGATGCCATTGTTATGGGCGAGAGTGCCCATGCTGAATGTGAAGAAAAAGGCCAAAATATTGATAATGTCATACGTGGTGTTAAACGTGTTGCCATGCCAGCAACATTTGGGGTATTAACCACCATTGCCGCGTTTTTACCTGTCACGTTAGGCGATGGCCCCTCCTCTGCTTTTGGCCAAGCTATCGGTTTTGTTGTCATTTTATGCTTACTGTTTTCGTTGGTGGAATCTAAGCTCATTTTGCCCGCACATTTAGCGGCCATGAAACAGCCTAAAGTGGTTCAACCAGGCTCTAAAAATCCATTGGATTGGCTGCGCAATATCATTGGTTATTTGCAATCACACGTCAATAAAGCCCTTAAAGGTTTCATATCCAATTATTATCGCCCGACTTTGGAAGTTGCCGTCAAGTACCGTTACACCGTGATCATGTTGTTTGTCAGTCTCATTTTTATCTGTGCTGGGTTGTATGCAGGTGGAGTCGTTCGCTTTATTGGCCAACCGAAGATCCCTCATGATTTTCCACGGGTAAGCTTTGAAATGAATGTTGATGCCTCTGAAAACGCCACATTAGCTGCCGCCCTGTCGATTGAAAAAACATTACGTAGCGTCGACGATGAGCTAAAGGCGGAATATGGCCAGAACATGATAGCTGAAATGCAGGTCGATTTACGTAGCCGCACCTCTGCGGTGATCATGACTAAGCTGGTCGATCCTGAACTGCGGCCAATGAACACGTTTGCCGTTGCTGAGCTTTGGCGTAAAAATATGCCGTTAATTCCCGGCATGAAGTCGTTCACTATTCAAGATAATTTGTTTGGTGGTGGCCGTGATGATGGTGATATCAGCTTTAAATTAGAAGGCAAAGATGAGGTCCAGCTTGTTGCCGCGGCAAAAGCATTAAAAGCCAAGCTTAATAGTCTTAAAGGTGTGGGCGATGTGAATGACAGCCGTCAATCAAGCACTAAAGAGATCCAATTTCAGCTCAAACCTTTAGCCAACAGCTTAGGGTTAACACTTGCAGATCTCGCCAGTCAGGTCGGTTATGGCTTTTATGGATTAGAAGCACAGCGGATCATACGTAATGGCGAAGAGATTAAGGTCATGTTGCGTTACCCTGAAGAACAGCGTAACTCTATCACTCAAGTCTCAGATGTTTTAATCAAAACGCCGCAAGGTGCTGAGATCCCATTGTCAGAACTGGCCACCATTGTGGTCACTGATGGCGTGAACAGCATTCGCCGTGAAAATGGCAACCGCACAATCAATGTGTGGGCGTCAGTTGATGCTGAACAAGCTGAACCTTTTAAATTAACCAAGGATATAAGGGACAATTTTCTCCCCACATTATTGAGCTTATACCCTCGCGTTAGCAGTGAAGTGGCTGGCAGTATTCAAGAGCAACTTGACAGCGCTGACACCCAAACGCGTGACTTTTTAATTTCATTGCTAGTGATCTATAGCTTACTGGCCGTGCCTTTAAAGTCATACGCACAGCCGCTTATGATCATGGCTGTGATCCCTTTTGGTATTATCGGCTCCGTAATGGGTCATTTACTGCTTGGTATCGATCTTAGCATCTTGTCCATATTTGGGATCATTGCAGCTGCCGGGGTGGTGGTAAACGATTCGTTAGTGATGGTAGATTACATCAACAAATCTAGGGAAGCGGGTATCACCATGAGAACATCGGTCATTGAGGCGGGTTGTCGACGTTTCAGAGCGATTTTATTAACCTCGTTAACCACCTTTATAGGTCTTGCGCCCATTATGTTGGAAACCAGCATGCAAGCTCAAATGGTGATCCCAATGGCCGTCTCGCTCGCATTTGGTGTGTTATTTGCCACTGTCGTGACACTAGTGTTGATCCCTTGTCTTTATATCGCCATAGAAGATCTAAAGCGTATAATAGGCAGCCGATCACGCGTTGAAGAGCCGGTTTAATCACGCGCTTTATTGTGTAATCGTACTTTGAGTTAAGTAAAAAACATAAAGCCAGTTGCTTGTCGCAACTGGCTTTTTTACTGCTTGTAACACTACAGCCTAATAAGAAATGTTGGTGAGCGTTTGATGGGGATCAATAAAAAACATTTTTTTCCATCCTTGGGTCTCTAACGTTGCACGCCAAGGAAGAGGAATGATAGACAGTATTGAATAGTGTACATGAGGTGCTTTTCCTGCTGCGTTACCGCTATCGCCTAATGTGCCTATCTGATCATTAGCATCGACAATATCGCCCAATACTACATCTTTACGCTCAAGGTGTGCAAAGTGATGAATGCGCCATTTTGGGCCTAATATGGCCACGGCATTACCGCCTTTGGTTAATACACCAGAAAAAATCACCACTCCTGCTGTAGCGGCAACCACAGGCGTGGTTTTAGCGCCAAAAATATCAATACCTTTATGTACTCCTGATGTTCCCCAAGGTTCATGCCAAAATGTTTGGTGGTGCCAGTCATGTGAACTTGCTCCTTGAACCGGGATCACCATTTTTTCAGGCACAAAAAATCCAATCAGCAAACAGGCTCCTAAGCTCAGGCCACTGTATTTTAACGCTGCAATCCATTGTTTCATCTACTATCACTTCCTTCTGTGTTAACCTTTATGGCACTTCTGGTTAAACTAAAAAAGATAAAGTTACAAGTAAATCAAGGGTTAAGAGATAAGCGCAGCCCAATTATGCATCACTAAGGTGCCACGCCTACCGGTTAAATTATTCGTATCGTAACGCTTCAATAGGATCCAGACTCGCGGCTTTATAGGCAGGATAAAAGCCAAAGCCGATCCCAATCAGTGCCGTTCCCATGACGCTAATGGTAATAATGGTGACTGATAACGCCATTTCCCAGCCCACCCAATATTGCATGATAACCACAGCCAGAAGTGATAGTAACACTCCCATTAATGCGCCAATAATGCATAAGGTGATGCTTTCAATAAGAAATTGGATCAATATATGCTTAGGTTTTGCCCCAACAGCCATGCGTAAACCGATCTCACGTGTACGCTCAGTCACACTCACCAGCATAATGTTCATCACACCGATGCCACCGACCAATAACGACACGCCTGCCACTCCTGCCAGCAACATCGAAAAAACACGGTTTGCTTCAGCGCGCGTTGACAGCATTGCTGATAAATTCATCACATCAAAGGGACTGGTTTGCCCAATTGGCACACGATGGCGCTGGTTCAGTAAACGTTCGACTTCTTCACTCACGTAATCCATATTCTGAGGTTCATCTACCGCTAAAGTCAGCCGATTCACCTTGTTGACATTACTGCCAGAGCGGCCTAATACGCGTCGATTCGATGTGGTGATTGGCATGATCAACGTGTCATCTTGATCAAATCCCCGTAAGTCTTGCCCTTTTGATTGCAGTAATCCGACTATGGTTATCGGCACTTTATTGACACGTACTATCTCGCCAACGGCGAACTGCGGATCACCAAATAAGGCGGCCGCGACGGTATGTCCCATTAAGGCAACCTTAGCTCCAGATCTCACGTCGTTTTCACTGAACATCTCTCCTTCAGAAATGATCCAGTTGCTCGCTTGAATATAGTCGGTGTTGGTGCCCAATATACTGGTTGACCAATTTTGGTTACCCCATACAACTTGTGCTTGGCCGCTGTTAGAGGCGCCAGCGTAAACCACTTCAGTAATGTCATTTTTTATAGCGACAACATCACTCATTTCAAGCTTATTTACATTTCCAACAGCTTGTTTAGCACCACCGGATTTATTCGGCCCAGCCCTTACCATCAGTACATTCGTCCCTAAACTCTTGATCTGATCTTCGACTTGCCGTTGAGCGCCCTCTCCAAGCGCAAACATGACAATCACAGCACTGATCCCAATAATAATCCCTAAAGTCGTTAAAATTGAGCGCATAAGATTACGTCTTAGCGATAATAACGCCGTGTGGATCAACGTCATAATTTGCTCTCCATGATATGGGCTTGAGCGTGGTAATTTTGGCTTAGAATTTCGCCGTCCCGTACTGTAATGATCCTATCTGCATTGGCGGCCACTTCATCTTCATGAGTGATCAAAACAATGGTTTTTCCTTGCTGATTAAGCTTCTTAAACAATGACATAATGTCTTGGCTGGTACGGCTGTCGAGTGCCCCTGTAGGCTCATCGGCTAAAATAATATTCGGCTGATGAATTAACGCTCGCGCAATGGCTACGCGTTGCTGTTGTCCACCAGAAAGTTGGCTGGGTAGGTTCATTAAACGATCGCCTAAGCCTACTGACTCAAGACACTGTCTCGCTCGAAGAGTGGGATCTGTGATCAACTCATCTGCATACATTAGGGGCATTTTGACATTGTCGATAGCAGAAGTTCGCGCCAGTAAATTAAACTGTTGGAACACAAAACCGATATGATCTCGACGTAGCACTGCTAACCCTTCTTTTTTCATCCCTTGTGTGGAGCGGTTCAAAATCCGTACTTCACCTTGTTCAGGTGTCATCAAACAGCCAATAAGGTTCATTAATGTTGATTTACCTGAGCCTGAAGGCCCCATGATCGCCACCATTTCGCCTTGCTTAATGCTGAGATTGATATTGTTTAATACCTGAAAACGCTCTCCTGCCATCGGAAAGCTGTGGCTTAGATCCACGCACTCAATCGCAATACTCATTTTGAATTCGCCTTGATTTGAGTGATCACCTGCTCGCCCATCAGCGCCTGATCCAATAGCGCCGTATATTGCCCATCAGTGATCCCCAACTTAACAGGCACACTTACTTGCTGACCATCGCGCAGCAGTAACACACTCGCGACTCTGACTTTGCCGCTTTGAATGTCATGTCTCAATGCTTGTTGCTGTTCGGTCAGTACGCTTTTTAACGCCTGCTCAAGTTGTTGTTTATATTGCCTCGATCTTCCCGCTCCTCCACCTTCACTCCGTTTAGGCATCACAGCTGCGAGTTGTTGCTGCTGCGCGTCACTCAAACCTAAACTGGCCAGTAATGTTTGCCGGCCACGTTGCTTGGCTTTATTGGCGCTGTCTTTGAGGCGTTCGGCTAATCGCAGTGCACCGTTGGGCACTCGAAGGCTTCCTTGAACGCTATCAATGGCAATATCGAGGTTGGCAGTCATTCCCGGTAACAGCTCCCCTTTTCGATTATTGGCGGAAACAATCACCGTATAACTGACCACGCCAGAGGTCGACTGTGCCGAGCGACGAATTTGCTTGATCACGCCATTAAATTGTCCATCGGGATAAGCATCAACTGTAAAATTAACACGTTGTTGTACTTTTAATTGACCAATATCAGATTCGTCAATGTAGGCTTCAATCTCCATCATTGACAGATCTTTAGCTAATTGGAATAGCTCTGGTGTATTTAGGCTCGATGCCACGGTTTGGCCAGCTTCAATTGTACGGGCAATCACAATACCTTCGATCGGCGCTCGGATCTCTGTACGATTCAGCTCTATCTGACTCTGCGTCAAACTGGCTTTATTGGCAGCTAATGTGGCTTGCAAGACCGCCAATTGGGCTTTTGATTGTTGTAAATCTAATTGATTCTGTTTGACTTGAGTGTCTATTTCATCAAGTTCGCCGGCAGAAATATGGTTGGCAGCAGCCAGTTTTGTGGCTCTGAGTAAATCACGCTTAGCTTTATTGAGCGTCACATTTGCACGATCGATGGCGATGCGCTGTAAACGCAGATCCGCTTGGGTTTTATCAACCAAAGATTGGGCTTGAGCGACTTTGGCTTCAAACGTGCTGGGGTCAATTTGCGCTAAAAGCTGGCCTGCGGTGACGGTGTCATTAAAATCGGCATACACGGCGGTGATCTGCCCAGAAAGCTGCGCGCCCACGATAACGTCATCTACCGCCGCCAACGTGCCTGTTGCACTGACGGAATTCATGATATCACCGCGGCCTATTTGGGCTGTTTTGTAGGTTGTCGCTGTTGATGTCGTTGAAGATTGAGTCATTAACAACCAACACACAATAATTAAGAACACAGCAACCAAGATTAAGAATAATCGTTTCATTATGGGCCAAAGTAAAAATGGAAGTGATCCTTATGCTATCAAGCGATTAGCAACCACTCCCACTACTTTTACACTATTTTACGCTCAGCATGACACGTCTTTACACCCGCATGTTAACAGTACAACAATGACTCTGATTGTAGATAAATGAACCTCAATTTAAGACTTACTCATCTCACGATAATCCAAACACGCAGTGTATTAACTTCAGGCTTCACTGGCATGTTGAGTGTTACTGCCAAGCGAACGCTTCAAACATCGGATCAACTGGCGTTTTGGCCACATGGTTTACGTAATTACTGATCACTTTTTGCGATACCCCTAAGATGATCTCAAGTACTTGCTGTGGACCATAACCTGCCTGGTAAAAAGCATTGAGTTCGGCCGTGTCCACATGGCCACGGTTACGCACCATGCTCAAGGTGAGATCCTGTAATGCTTGTAATTTAGGCGTTGGCATCGGCTCGCGATTGCGTAAAGCGTCGGTTAGTTTTGGATCGACTTTCATCGCGTGAGCAATTGCGGTATGCGCCGGTACACAATAGTGGCACTCATGCTCGACATTGATTGTTTGCCATAACACTGTTAGCTCTTCAGCGTTAAATGAACTATGCGTTAATTGTTGATGTAACTGCGTGTAACCTTCCAAAAGCTGCGGTGATCCTGCCATGACACGATACAGCCCAGGGATCGCCCCCATTTGTTTCTGAGCTCCCTCTAAAATGGCTGTGCTTTCTTCTGGTGCGCTATCAAGCGTGTGAAATATAAAATCATTCATAATTATGTCCCCTAACATCAATGTGAGTTAATCATCAGCATCCATTAACAACAATGGCTGACGTATAAGATAACTGGATTTGAACGATCGTTCAAGTTATTATTGAACAATCGTTCAACACTTTAATGGTGCGATAGAAGATGAGAAATAACGCAAAATTTAATCGAGAACACGCGATTGATAAAGCCAGAGATCTTTACTGGAAAAAAGGCTTCCACGGCACATCAATGCGTCACCTACAAGAAGTGATGGATATGCGCCCTGGTAGTATTTATACCGCATTTGGCAGTAAGGAGAATTTATTTGAAGCTGCACTGGCCAGTTATACCCATGCGGGGATCGCGCAGTTGGCTCAATTACGCAAGGTACACACCAGCCCAATTGAAGCATTAAAAGCCTTTATGACATTGATGATTATTGAGCGAAAAGCCTGTGCGCCAAGTCCATTATGTATGCTTGCAAAAACGGTGGCTGAATTAACTGACGAGCATTCAACGCTGTTAGAGGCAGCCAAAAACGCTTTAACAACCATGGAGCATGAATTTGAAAAGTTGCTCATTGAGGCTCAAGACATGGGGTTGCTGGGCGTAGATAAAAACCCGACACAATTAGCGCGCCAGATCCAGATCCAGATCACCGGAATGCGCACTTACAGCATAACGTGTAACGATAATGCCCTATTAGCTGCCATGATTGATGATTTGTTTACGCACTATCCATTTGATTAGCATTCTCCCCACCTCACAGTTTGCTGCAAGGTGGGGCCAACACTTGCGATAGCGCCGCTGCGCTAAGTTCAAGACGGCATTAGAGTGTAATAGCCAGTTCTGCCCCTTGTCTAATGGCTCGTTTAGCATCGAGCTCTGCCGCTACGTCCACTCCGCCGATAAGGTGTACAGGGACCTCCGTCGCTTTCATTTCTTCGACCAATTCCGTGTTGGATACTTGTCCGGCGCACAGCACGACGTTATCGACAGCTAAGACTTCTGACTTATTGTCCACTGTAATATGAAGCCCTGCGTCGTCAAACTTGTCATAACTCACGCCTGTTTTCATCGCCACTTGATGTTGTTTGAGTACAGAACGGTGGATCCAACCGGTTGTTTTGCCTAAGCCTTTACCCATCTTCGTGGTTTTTCGTTGCAGTAACACCACCTCACGATGCTTATCTTCTAACACGGGAGTCGTCAGCCCTCCCGCGGCTTTATACTCTTTATCAATGCCCCACTGCTTTAACCATTTATTAGGCGCTAGCGTTAACGATTCATCTTCACAAAGATAGTGTGCCATATCAAAACCAATGCCGCCGGCACCAATTAAGGCAACCTTCTGCCCTATTTCGACTTCACCATTGAGTACCTGTTGATAGTCGACAACGTTTGGATGATCAAATCCGGGAAGATCCAGTGGTCTTGGCTTCACGCCTGAAGAGATCACGACTTCGTCAAACGCTTCTTGTTTAATCACGCTTGCATCAAGCCGAGTATTGAGCCGTAACTCAACCTTATGTAACTTTATTTGATTAAGGAAATAGCGGATTGTTTCGTTAAACTCTTCTTTACCTGGAATTTTTCTCGCTAAATTAAACTGGCCACCGACTTCTGATTTTGCTTCAAACAGCACCACTTCATGACCACGAGTGGCAGCATAAATAGAAAATGCCATTCCAGCAGGACCTGCGCCCATCACGGCAATGCGCTTTTTAACTGTTGCAGGCGTAAAGTTAAGTTCAGTTTCATAACATGCACGTGGGTTAACTAAGCAGGTAGCGCGTTTTAAGGCAAAGGTATGATCCAAGCAAGCTTGGTTACAGCCAATACAGGTATTAATTAGTTCAGGAGTGTTAGCGGCCGCTTTATTGACAAATTCTGCATCCGCTAAAAATGGTCTTGCCATTGACACCATATCCGCTTGACCAGAAGCGATGATCGATTCGGCTATTTCAGGCGTGTTAATACGGTTAGTGGCGATAAGCGGAATACGCATCTCTTTCATCAGCTTTTCAGTTACCCAAGCAAATGCACCGCGTGGCACGCTCGTTGCTATCGTTGGTACACGCGCTTCATGCCAGCCAATGCCGGTATTAATAATGGTCACTCCCGCCGCTTCTAGTGACTTCGCCAGTTGAACCACTTCTTCCCAGGTGGAACCATTATCAACCAGATCGAGCATCGATAATCGAAAAATAATAATAAAGTCGCTGCCGACTTTAGCTCGAATTTGCTTTACGATCTCAATCGGAAATTGCGCTCGATTATCAAAGGAGCCGCCCCATTTATCGTTGCGTTTGTTAGTACGCGCGCTGACAAATTGGTTGATCAGGTAGCCTTCGCTGCCCATAACCTCAACGCCGTCATAACCTGCTTTTTTCGCTAATGCGGCGCTGGTAGCATAATCTTTTATCGTGCCAGCAACTTGCCTAGCTGACATTTTTGAGGGGGTAAATGGGGTGATCGGTGATTTAATTTTGCTCGGCGCTTGTGAAAAAGGATGATAGCCATATCGGCCAGCATGCAGCAATTGCATGCAGATCTTACTGCCCGCTTCATGTACCGCTCGGGTTACAATCGTGTGTTTTTTAACTTGCCACGGAAAACTTAACTGACATGCGTTAGGCGCCAGTCTACCACGTAAATTAGGCGATATGCCGCCAGTTACAATTAATCCGACCCCACCTTGCGCACGCTCTTTATAAAAAGCGGCCAGTTTCTCAAAACCGCCCTTTTCTTCTTCCAGACCGGTGTGCATTGAGCCCATTAATACACGGTTTTTCAACTGGGTAAAGCCTAGATCTAAGGGTTTTAATAAATGCGGAAACGACATTTAAACATCCTTTTTAAACAAGTGATTTAATCCAGCATACCTCGAGTCACCCATAAGCTCAATAAATGAGTGATTAGATTCACTTACAATTGAATGTTACATTTCTGCTCCTTTTCAGTTAGCATACATAAAAATCGGATTTAAAGGAGTGGTAAATGCCCGCTAAACCTTCAGTTTTCAAAAGGATATTTCTGTTTGCTTGGAACATAGTGAACGGAACCAGAAAAGTAGTTTTAAACATCATGTTCTTCGGGTTAATCGTGGCTTTCATTGTGACGTTAAGCAATGAAGAAGCGGTGATCGTCGATGATGGATCAGCATTAGTGCTTAATTTGTCTGGTACGGTTGTTGACCAGAAACGTTATGTTGATCCCATTGAAGCTGCACTACAAAATGGCGGGGATAATAAAGAAAGTGAAATCTTACTTTCTGATGTGATTAATGTGATTAACAACGCCTCATCAGATAGCCGCATTAGCCAGTTAGTCTTAGATCTTGATCAGCTCAATGGCACTGGCATGAGTAAACTGCAATCGATTGGTAATGCACTGGAAACTTTTAAAGCCAGCGGAAAACCAGTCATCGCTTATGCTGATTGGTTTGGTCAGAATCAATATTTTCTTGCCAGCTTTGCTGACAGCATTTACCTCAACCCTCAAGGCGGCGTGCAATTAGAAGGCTTAGCTCGATACCGCCAATACTTTAAATCTGCATTAGACAAGCTAAAAATAAAAGCACACGTTTTCAGGGTTGGCACATTCAAATCTGCCATTGAACCTTATATTCGTGATGATATGTCTGCACCTGCAAAAGAGGCTAACCTCGCTTTATTAAATGATTTATGGCAAAGCTATAGCACCACAGTGAGCCACAATCGTAATATTGAAGCGACCGCGCTAGCCTTAAATACCGAACAATATTTAGCAGAACTTAATAAGGCTAATGGTAAACAGAGCCAAATAGCCCTTAATCTTAATTGGGTTGATGGTTTGAAAACCGCTGAAGAGTTTAGATTAAGCATGGTCGATGCTGTTGGTAAGTCTACGGACGGTGAATTCTTTAAGCACATTGGTTTTAAAGACTACTTGTCAGTTACGGACAAACATCCTTTACTTTTGTCTGACAACAAAATTGGTATCGTTGTCGCAAAAGGAACCATCCTCAATGGTTCGCAGGCGCCAGGAGATATTGGCGGTGACAGTACCTCTGAGCTACTGCGTCAAGCACGGTTTGACGACTCAATTAAAGCCGTAGTACTGCGCGTCGACAGCCCAGGTGGCAGCGCTTTTGCCTCTGAGCAGATCCGCCAAGAAGTGCTCGCGTTAAAAGCGGCAAATAAACCGGTTGTGGTCAGCATGGGATCTTACGCGGCTTCTGGTGGTTACTGGATCTCAGCCAGTGCTGATTACATTTATGCCACACCAACGACATTAACAGGCTCTATTGGGATCTTTGGCATGATCACCACATTTGAAGATTCATTAGCCAGTGTTGGCGTGCATACCGATGGTGTTGGCACCTCTGACTGGGCAGGTTTATCCGTCATGAAAGGTATTTCACCGCAATTTAGCGCGATCATTCAACAATACATCGAACGAGGTTATAAAGACTTTATTACCTTAGTCGCAGATGAGCGCAAAATGACGTTAGCGCAAGTCGATAGTATTGCTCAAGGCCGTGTCTGGACTGGTAACAAAGCGCTCGAACTTGGGCTTGTTGATGAACTTGGCGAGCTGCAAGATGCCATTACACACGCGGCGAAATTGGCTGATATTAAGCAATATGACACGCAAGTCGTTGAGCAGCAATTATCAGCTGAGGAGCAGTTAATGCAAGAGATCTTTAGCTCAGCATCGGTGTATATCCCACAAAGCATCAAACAAACAACCTTAGTTGAACAGCTTGTTGGTGAGATTTCTAGTGTTGTTGATACATTACAAGCTTTTGATGATCCCAATGGTGTTTACCTTTACTGCGACCTTTGCACTGAATAAACGGTCCATTAACGCTGCAGTCCTCTCCAATAAAGCCCAGTTTACTGGGCTTTATTTTTTAATTTTTACCGTGATCCCGCTGAGCATTTCACCGCTCCATCCACACAAAAATCATTAATATCCTATTGGATCCTGCACCTTGCAGTAAGATGAGTATATAATCTGCTTATCTGTGCTCACAAAATATAACGACAATGACTAAACGCTGTATATACGTTGCCTACACGGGTGGCACCATTGGAATGCAAGAAACCGACCAAGGCTTTGCACCTGTTGCTGGGTTTCTAACCCAATGTGTTAAAGCCATGCCTGAATTTTATCACCACGAAATGCCTGATTTTGTGATCAGTGAATACTCGCCATTAATCGACTCATCAGACATGGCTCCTACAGACTGGCAAATGATCGCCAATGACATTAAAAACAATTACGACCGTTATGATGGTTTTGTGATCTTACATGGTACCGATACCATGGCCTACACTGCATCAGCGCTGTCATTTATGCTACAAGGGCTATCTAAACCCGTTATTGTAACCGGCTCCCAGATCCCACTGGCGCAGTTACGCTCTGACGGTCAAACAAACTTACTTAATGCGTTATACATCGCGGCAAATTACCCGGTTGCTGAAGTGTGTTTGTTTTTTAATAACAAACTATTTAGAGGCAATCGAACAACCAAGGCCCATGCTGATGGTTTTAATGCGTTTGCCTCGCCTAATTTTCCTTTATTGTTAGAGGCGGGGATCAAAATTCGTTGGCATGCGGGTGAACCTGCTTGTGCGACACCGACACGCACCTTAACGGTGGCCAATATTAGCCCGCAACCTATTGGAGTGGTGACTCTTTACCCTGGGATCAGCACTGAGATCTTCGCAAATATTTTACAACAGCCAGTAAAAGCGCTGATCTTACTCACCTTTGGTGTGGGTAATGCGCCACAAACTCCTACATTGCTCAATACACTAAAAGATGCTCACGACCGCGGCGTGGTGCTGGTCAATCTCACCCAATGTTTACAAGGAAAAGTGAACATGGGCGGCTACGCAACGGGGAACGCACTAGCATCCTCTGGAGTGATCAGTGGTTACGATATGACCACTGAAGCTGCATTAGCCAAGCTTCATTATTTGTTATCGACGGATCTGAGCCCAGCGGCTATACGCACCGCAATGGAGCAATCAATTGCAGGTGAATTAACACAAGATTAAGCTCCTCATCCCCGCCTTGACTGTTCATGAGATCTCATGCATGAGCAGTCAGACACATTCACCCAATAAAGGCTATCGCGTTTTATGCAAGCTAAACCACTTCGCCAAGCCAGTAGTATTGAACATGTATTCAGTAGTGCCTATTGGCACTTAAGTCAACAGGATTTCACCATTGCAGAGATCCGCACCAAGCTTGAGCGTAAAACCCAGCAGCAAGCGTGGATTGATAGCGTATTATCACAGCTTATCGATAATGGTTATTTAAAAAGTGATGCTGATTTTGCTTTACGTTACTGCGATGTCGCGATTAGCCACCAGATCGGTGCTGGCGCGATCAAACGTAAACTGCAACAACGAGGTTTGTCACTATCCATTATTGAGCCAGCATTAGAAACTGTTGTTACACAGCAAAAAGTTAACTTTTACACCATGGCGAGTCATCGATTACTGGATAAATTTGAGCACTTTGCGCATACCAATAAAGAAAAAGTGTACTCACACATGATCAATAAAGGTTTTAGCCATGCCGAGATCACACATGCCCTCTCCCAGCATCCACAACAACACACATTACGCAGTAAGCTGGCAGTAAAAGCCGACAGCATTGAACTGAGCCGTGAGATCATTAAACTGTTTAATAAAGGAAAAGGCGCGACTTTGATCAAACAAGAACTCAAGCAACGACTCATCGATGTAACCGCGTTTGAAGAGACACTGACGCAATTGAGCCACACTGGCGAGATTGACTTCTACCAAAGCTGCCAAACACAGCTACTTAAAAAACGCTACGATTTAACCGATTACAAAGATAAATCTAAAGCTTATGCTTATTTATCGCGTAAGGGGTTTGCTCGTGATGAGATCAATCACGCGATGCAACTTGATGACTAAACAGGCTTGACGACAACATAGTACGATCCGCTTGCGAAGCCGCCGCGTCCTTGATTAATCCTTGTTAAACAGCCAGTAAACTCTGCATTGTCACTGATGAAAAAAACGTCATGCTGATGTACACTCATCAGATACTGATCAAGTGGGTAAGTTTATGAGTCAACGTACTGTACATACACTTTTCAAACCTCAATCTGTTGCTGTGATTGGTGCATCCAACCGACCCCAACGCGCCGGTAATGTGTTAATTAAAAACCTTCTTGCTGGAGGATTTTCAGGGCCGATCATGCCAGTAACACCTAAATATCATTCCGTGATGGGAGTCTTGGCTTACCCAAACATTGAAGCGTTACCGCTTAAACCCGATCTCGCGATTGTGTGTACTGCCGCGAGCAAAGTACCCGCCATCATTGAAACTTTGGCACTCTTTGGCTGTAAAGTCGCCATTGTGATGGCCTCAGGCATGGCTGACACCATTGCTGAAAATGGGATCAGCCTGCGTGAGCAAATGCAGCGCCACGCAAGTCGATATGGCATGCGGATCCTAGGCCCTAACAGCTTGGGCATGATCTTACCTCATATTGGTTTAAATGCGAGCTTGGCGCATACCCAAGCATTAACCGGAAAGATAGCCTTTGTATCGCAATCAGCCGCTATTTGCACCACGGTCTTGGACTGGGCAAACCATAAAGGCATTGGCTTTTCCTCCTTTATCTCATTAGGTGATGCCCACGATATCGACTTTGATGAACTGCTTGACTATCTCGGCCGAGATCCTAAAACCCATGCAATCTTACTTTATATTGATTCAATTAATGAAAGGCGCTTATTCTTATCAGCTGCGAGAGCGGCGTCACGCAACAAACCTATTTTAGTCATTAAATCAGGTCGCAGTCGTGAAGGTGCCGATGCAGCTCAGCTGCACACCGGCGGGCTTTGCGGCAACGACGCTGTCTATGAAGCAGCCTTTCGACGAGCAGGGATGCTGCGAGTAAACGACTTGATAGAGCTGTTTGCCGCTGTTGAAACGCTTGCACATTCCAGTCCTTTACAAGGCGAAAGGTTGGGGATCATCAGCAACGGTGGCGGGCCCGCAGTACTGGCACTTGATCAGTTAATCCTCAGCGGAGGGAAGTTACCAGCGCTCTCTAGCGAAATTCACCAACAATTGGATCAGTTGTTACCACACAGTTGGTCAGGCCAAAATCCTGTGGACATTGGCGGCGACGCTGACGCTGCCCGCTATGCGCAAGCACTAGAGATCATGATGAACAGTGATAATTTAGATGCCATATTGGTGCTATATTCACCTTCTGCGCTGGGTGACAGCCTACAGGTTGCCAAGGCTGTAGCAGACACCATTGCTCAGCACCCTAATCGACATAAAATCAATGTGCTCACAAACTGGAGCGGCGAGGATTCAACCTATCAAGCACGGAAGCACTTTGCCCAGTCAGGTTTGCCTACTTACCGCACGCCTGAAGGCGCGGTAGGTGCTTTTATGCACATGGTGCAATACCGCCGTAATCAGAAGTTACTCCACGAAGTGCCTCTGTCAACGTCTGATAAAATTCTCAATGATCCTGAATTTGTGAGACGCCACTTGCAGCACGCATTGAGTCAACAAAAATTTATTCTAGAAACCCATGAGTCAAGCAGCTTATTAGCCGCTTACGGCTTAAACACCATTGAAACATGGTTTGCCAGTAATGCCGAACAAGCGGTGACGCTAGCCCAGCAAGCGGGCTATCCTGTAGCGTTAAAAATACAGTCGCCAGATCTACATCATAAATCAGACGTACACGGTGTCATGCTAAATTTAGCTTCAGATCTAGAAGTGATGCAAGCAGCCAACGCCATGATCCATCGCGTTGTTTCATTAGATCCTGATGCTGAGATCCAAGGGCTTATCGTGCAAAAAATGGCACTTACCGCTGGAGCGCAAGAGATCAGGATCGCAGTTAAGAATGATCCAGTGTTCGGCCCCGCAATTTTTTTAGGAGAAGGCGGCTCAGAGTGGGATCCCAGCCAAGATGCAGCGGTTGCGTTACCTCCACTGAACATGACGTTAGCGCGTTACATGGTGATCCAAGCATTGAAAACAAAAAAGCTAAAAGATCGCCACTTACCTCTTGGCTTGAACATGGAGGCTTTGTGTATACTGCTCACTCAGATCTCCCACTTGATCATCGATTGTCCAGAGATCATGTCGTTAGATCTCAATCCTGTTCTCTGCGCTGGGCAGAGTATTACGTTACTTGACGTCAATATTCAACTGCACGAAACCGTCAACGACAACCTTACCCGATTAGCGATCTCGCCGTACCCTAAAGAGCTTGAACAACTCGCCACGCTAAAAAATGGTCAAGTCGTCATGCTCAGGCCCATTTTGCCGGAAGATGAACCTAAACATTTAGCTTTTGATCATGCTCTTAGCGATGAAGATCGCTACAAACGCTATTTTGGCGTGCGGTCAAAAATGACCCATGAAGAAATGGCCGTACTCACACAAATAGATTACGCCAGAGAAATGGCATTTATTGCTATTGCTAAAGATCCGCAAGGAGAAGATCTCACGCTTGGCGCTATCAGAGGATCGATTGATCCCGATAATACTGAAGCTGAATTTGCGATGGCAGTACGCAGTGATCACCAAGGTAAGGGATTAGGTACACTGTTACTTAAAAAATTAATCGATTATTATCAACATAATGGCACTTTAATGTTGACTGGCTTTACAATGTTTGAAAATCAAAATATGGCCAATCTAGCCAAGCAATTAGGCTTCAGTGTCACCTTTGACATGGATGAGCGCTTGATCAAAATGCAACTCGATTTATCATCTCTCACGCCATAACAAAAATGCCGCTCAGTTAACTGAGCGGCATTGGATCGGTAAAGCAAATCTCTGCACTAACGACCTTTCTTGCGATCTTCTTGCATCAATGCTGAAAAATGATCATACACTGAAGTGACCAGTTCATTGCTCAGCGGTTGATTATCAGCACCTAGCAAATGAATTTGGGTTTTACCTTCTGTGTTATCCTCTTTTAGCTTTAGACGATAAGCGCCTTCAGCAAGCGAAGGTTTTTCATCACCCCATAAGGAGCTCCAAAAGCCTGAATCGTCTGCGACAGTGAGGTAAAACAAACCTTTATTACTGTCCATATCGTCAATCTCAAAGCCCATTTCTGGCAGCACAATACGCAATCTATCCCATGTGCGTTTAAAATTAGCATCCGCTAACCAGTACGTCTGCTCATCTTGATTGGCTACCAACTCA
>JAOIUG010000024.1 GCA_028223395.1 Shewanella sp. | reverse complement strand
AATCAAATTATGTAATTATGGTTGCCCCCTTGCTATTTGAGAACGGGTTGGATAAGTTAGTACAACGTACACTTTTGGTGGATATTTCACCTCAGCTACAACAGCAGCGTACTATGGCAAGAGATAGCGTCTGTGCTGAGCAAGTTAAAAACATTATGGGTAGTCAGGCGACTAGAGCCGAGAAACTGTCCAAAGCTGATGATGTCATAGACAATCAAGGAGAGATGTCAGCATTAAAGTGCAAGGTAGATGCACTCCACTCACTTTACTTGAATTTATGCGACAGTACTTAAATAACACTATGACTGAATTGCTTTATGAACAGCCTTTGAACGAAAAAATACGTCAATATTTAAGGCTAGAGTATTTAGCTAAGCAATTGCAGATCAATTTAGATCATGACCATCAATACCGCTGTTTTTACCCACTGTTTGCTTTGTGCGATCTTATCGAGCGTTGCGACTATCGCGGTGAAGTCCTAAAAGATGTTGACCGACAATTATGTGTACTGTCTAAACTTCAGCGTCACCCAACAGCAAGCCATGAACATGTCGCAGCCTATATTGATAGACTCAGTACTGCCAGAGATATTTTGAAGATCTCAGAACGTCCAGGCCTACAAATGAAACAAGATCGCTTTTTATCAGCCCTGAGGCAGCGCTTTAATATGCCGGGGGTGAACTGTAACTTTGATTTGCCACAGCTGCATTTTTGGCTCGCGCAGCCTTGGGAAGTAAGACAAGCACACTATCAAGAATGGATCAGCCAGTTTGCTTGCTTGCTATCACCAATTAACTTGCTGCTCGAGTTAATTCGCCAAACCTCTGAATATACCGAACATCAAGCAAACGCTGGATTTTATCAAGCTAACAGCGATAAAGCGTTATCTCTTATCCGTGTGAGGCTCACCCCCGAGCAAGGCTGTTACCCGACCATTAGCGGACATAAAAAACGATACGCGATCCACTTTATGCAATTTGATAAACAGCAGCACTGCGAGTTACCCATCCAGTTTGAGTTGGCAACCTGCTCCTAAACAGCTAATATCGTGCCACGTTACGTTTATGTATTCAGTTAATCTTATTATGCCGCTTACCGTAAAATGCCCGACTTGCCAAACAGAAGTCACGTGGGATGCACACGCAAAATTTAAACCTTTTTGTAGCGATCGCTGCAAGCTTATTGATTTGGGCGATTGGGCGGCTGAAAAAAATGCCATTCCAGTCAAACCGATGTTCGATCCTGACATGCTAGATCAGCTCGGTTACGATGACGCTGATTTCTTCCTTGATGATAACGCCATAAATGATCCTAAATGATGAATAAACACATTCACGTCGCCGTCGGGGTGATTGAAAATACCGACAATACTCTCTTGCTTGCCAAACGGCACGCTCATCTACATCAAGGTGATAAATGGGAATTCCCTGGCGGTAAAGTTGAGCCAGGAGAAACCACCTCACAAGCCTTGATCAGAGAGCTAAAAGAAGAGGTGGATCTTAATGTTCAAAGCACTCAACCTATGATGGTGATCGAGCACGATTACGGTGACAAAAAAGTCATATTAGATATCCATTGGGTGACAGATTTTTCAGGCACAGCGAAAGGCCTTGAAGGACAAACAATACAATGGGTTACAAAACAATCGCTAGTTAACTTTGAGTTTCCAGCGGCCAACAAAGCCATCGTAGATAAAATATTAGCCAACCGCTAGCGGTGAATTTACACCATAAAAAAAGCCACGATTATCGTGGCTTTTTTCTTTCATAAACGTAAGCAAAGGTGATTAAACCACTAACCACCAAAACCAATATCTTTGATATTCACCTGCTTAACAGTACCGTAATGTTGAGCTATCGGCGCGATCTTCTCTGCATTACCAATAAGCACAAACTGTAGGTTGTCTTTCGGGAAATAAGTGTTGATCAGTCGCTGCGTTTCTTGCAGCGTTAAGCTATCCACTTTAGTTTGAAACTCATTAATAAACTTATCATCAAAACCATAAAGGTACATATCAGACATTAAATTTGCGAGCTGACCATTGGTTTCGTACTTAGGTGGGAACTGACCTTTCACATATGCCTTAGCTGAATCTAATGTTTCTTGATCCAAGCCCTTATCCCACAGGCGTGCATAAGTTTTAAGTGCTAAATCAATCGTTTCTTTAGTCGTTGCCGTTTTAGTAAACGTGCTAACTCTAAAGGTTCCTGAGGCAGAATAAGCGGTAAAACCTGAGCGAGCGCCATAGGTGAGACCGGCATTCACTCTAAGCTCGTCATTAAGCCATGAGGTAAAACGCCCACCTAATACGGTGTTAATGACTGTTAGACCCACTAAGTCAGGGTTATCACGACGGATCCCCATACCACCAAATAAGAGCGTTGTTTCAACAGCATCACTTTTATCCACCAGCAACACACGACCTGCATCTAGCTTAGGTAAGCCTTGCTCAAGATCAAGTGACGGCAACGCCTGCTCACCTTGCCAATGAGTAAACAATTGCGTTAATTTTTGCTTCATTTTTGCGGGATTAAAATCCCCTACCACAGTAATCGCGGTGTTGGCGGGCTGATAATAACGCTTATGGAAGTCACGCAGTTGCAATACGTTAAGTGCTGCTAATGAATGACGATCGCCCGATGTGGCATTACCGTAAGGGTGATCGGCAAAAACAAGCTTGTCATAATAACGGTTGATCACCGCCCTTGGGCTTTCTTTCGCTTGCCCTAATCCTGCCATTTCTCGTTCGCGTAGCTTATTAAATTCAGCGGCGTTAAAGTCTGGAGACAATAACATGCTTTTTATCAGCCCCAGCATGACATCTGTATCTTTTGCCATAAAGTCAGCGCCAATGTAACTGCCTTCTTTACCGGCGCCGCTACTTAAATTAGCCCCTAAAAAGTCAACGGTTTGCTCAATGTCTAATTTTGTTTTGCCGCCAGCGCCCAGCATCAAACTTGCCGCAGTCATCTGTGCAACACCGGCTTTGCTGTCGTTGACAGCTCCCGCTCGGATTGTGGCATTAACGGTAACAAGTGGCACTTCTGTTTGTGGCATTAAGTAGATAGTTAACCCATTACTCAAGCGTAATTGCTCGTATTTAGGCATAGTGAAACGCCCGGTATCAACAGCCACACTTTGCACCTTACTCGCGCTTGGCGTTGGGGAGGTCGATGCACAACCTGTTACTGCTAATAATCCTGCCATGGCGATCACACTGGCCGCCTGCTTTGTTTTCAAAGTGATTGATGTTGGAAGTGACAACTTATTTGCTGTAGTGATTAATGCTCTCATTTGTCAGTTTCCTCTTTGCTTGCCAGCACTGCAACTGTTCGGTTTGACCGCTTTAAGTAAGTTTTTGCGACGCGTTGAATGTCAGCAACCGTCACCTTATTATAGTCCTCAGGCGCATTAAACAGCTTATCGTAGCTGCCGAAAAACAGCTCATACGTCCCTATAGTGTTTGCTTTACCGTTAATCGTTTCCATTGAGCGATAAAAATTCATCAGCTTGATGTTTTTCGCTTTTTCAAGCTCTTTAAGTGTCACCCCTTGAGTCGAAATACGATTAATCTCGGCAATCATGCCTTTTTCCAGTGCGGCTGCAGATACGCCAGGGCTCGCAACGCCCATCACGTAAAAGAGGTTAGGATCAAAAGACATTGGCATGTAAGTTTCAACCTCAAGCGCTGTTTGCTTATCCACCAGCGCTTGATACATGCGCGAGCTATTGCCTGTGGCTAAAATAGTAGAGAGTAAATCAAGTGCGTAGTAGTCAGCATTTGAGGTCGCGGGGACATGGTAGCCCAGCATCACATTGGCTGTACTGACCGATGATTTTTTAACATAAACTCTGCGTTCACCTTTTTGCTCTGGCTCAACGGTTTTCACTTCTCTGGGCGGCGCTTGAGCGGGGATGGGGGCTAAATATTTATCAGCAAGACGCTTAATGTTATCGAGTTTGACATCACCTGCGATAACAACCACCGCATTATTAGGTGCATAATAAGTTTTATGGTACTGCACTAAATCGTCTAACTGCCAAGCGGCGATATCCGACTCATGCCCAATAACAGACCAGCTGTAAGGATGGGCCCGAAATGCTGATCCTTTAAGTTCTTCTTGTAAGGTACGCCAGTTTGAATTTTCAAGACCGGTTAAGCGCTCCGAAGCCACCACACCACGCTCACTTTCAACCATATCAGGATTAATATCTAAATTTTCGATCCGGTCTGCTTCTAGATCAAAAATAGTTTCAACTGCATTGGCAGGAAACCAATCGGTATACACAGTTAAGTTTTCCGTTGTATACGCATTGTTGGCGCCTCCAGCGGCTTCCATTGTGCGATCAAACATTTTTGGCCCATATTTTTCGGAGCCATTGAACATCATGTGCTCGAAAAAATGTGAGATCCCTGTGATCCCAGGCACTTCATTACGTGAGCCCACTTTCCAAAATAAATACATATTAGCATTAGGAATTGAACTGTCTTCCAACACCATAATTTTCATGCCGTTATCAAGCGTAAAACTTTTAATATCTTTAGCTTCAGTCGCCTGAACCGTCGATGTCGTCAATAACATCCCTATAGACAATAATAATGTCTTTGTATAGCGCTTCATTTCTCGCTCCTTTTTTAAGCACACATCAAACACCAACAATATAACTGGTAATACCGCATTTTAAAGTTGATGAGACTCACTTTAGCCGATATAACAAAACAATTTCAGTTTAAAATCAAACTTCAATGCGGTTTTAATTGTAATAAAAGGTAAGCAATAGCTAGAACATGCCACCAAGAATGAAATAAAGCGTAAATGGCAATATTTATCCGTGCTACAAACACTTATAGATAAGCGAAAAAAAAGAGTGCGAAAAGTACTCTAAATCAATAATCGCAAACTGGAAGTGTCACTTTTTTTGACTACACTTTTAGAGTTGTTCACATTTTAAGCGATGTGGGTTTATCGCTAATTAAATTTAAAAGGTGTTTGTTATGAAGAAATTACCATTAGCATTACTGGCTGTATCTTGTTTATCTTTTGGCGCTCTCGCAGCAGCACCAGATGTTTCTTTTAATGACTTTATGCAAAAGGTAGGCGAAAAAATAAAAGCGAAGTCTGATTACATTAGAATTCCTATCGATACTGAAAAACAGTCGAACCGATTCATTACTTTATATTCTGATCTTTACAAAGGAAAAATCACTCACGCTCAGTTCATCAAGACAATGAAAACTGATTACCCTGATAAAAAGTATGAAAAATCTATCATGTGGCTTGCAGCTGAAGCGAAAGGAAAATAGCCAACTCTTTAACCATCCTACTGGGTACATCACACTCTGTAGGATGGGCAATACTCACCACTTGAACGCCAACTCACCTCCATGCTCGCACGAAGATCCAAGCCGATTGACTCCCACCCGCACGTCAGACATGTCCATAATGAGCACGATCAAGTCACCATACAAGTGATGTAACACAATAAAACGGGCGTTATTGAGTGCTAGGTTTGGGTATTTTTCGGATCAACTTAGCAGCCGCTTTAGCCTCTTTTAAATACCGACTTTCTCTTGTTTCTTGCAACTTAAAATGTTGCTGCGCTTTCTCTTGCTGCTCGAGTTGCCACTCTTGTGGCTTTGCGTGTAATTGTTTTTGCTCTTGTTCTGAGCGAGCATTAAAAGCGGCACGCGCCTGCGCTAACTGTTGCCGCTCAATTGCGCTTGAGCGTTGCTTCGCTTTTTCTGCCAACACGTTAGCCTCAGAGGCTATCGCCATTGGACTCAACATCGCCATGACGCACATGACCAGTATATAACCTTGCTGAGTGTTAACCATGTGCACATCTTGCTCCGTGATATGTTGTGTATTTTGAGGCTCACCCTTGCCAATGCAGGCTTTGCGCTCGCTAACGTGCACAGCGCCATACACTGCACGCATATTAGCATGTCTCAATCATCACATTAATATCAATGTTTTTATGGTGAGCTGAATATTTTGCGCTTTAATTAAGCAAGCTTAAGCAGTCAGTACAGAGCAACAATGCCAGTAATATGCACCAATGCAATGCGAGCGCTGCACCAAAAAAGTGCAAAATGTATTATCACTTGATATCACATAAAAATATAACCTATCTTTATCAATGATTTACATTGTTGGCATAACTCTCGCTTTAAGCTAAAACAAAGACGCACTTTGCGCTAAACATTAAGTGAACATAAGGGATAACCCTTTAGCCTACTCGGAGACTTTAGAATGTCAGCTGAATCAGTTTTGCAACAACTAAAAGAATTAGAAGTTAAGTTTGTTGATTTACGTTTTACCGACACTATAGGTAAAGAGCAACACGTTTCCATTCCCAGTCATCAAGTGGATGAAGATTTTTTCGAAGACGGCAAAATGTTTGATGGTTCTTCCATTTCAGGCTGGAAAGGCATCAACGAATCAGACATGGTATTAATGCCTGATGCTGCAAGTTTCGTACTTGACCCTTTCACTGCAGAAACAACAGCTAATATCCGTTGTGACATCTTAAATCCAGGCACTATGACAGGTTACAACCGTGACCCTCGCTCCATCGCCAAAAAAGCGGAAGACTACTTACGCTCTACTGGTATCGCAGATACTGTATTGATTGGCCCTGAGCCAGAGTTTTTCTTGTTTGACGATGTTAAATATGGCGCTGACATGTCAGGTTGTTTCTACAAAGTCGATGCAGAAGAAGCGGCTTGGAACTCAGGTACTAGCTACGAAGATGGCAACAAAGGTCACCGTCCAGGTGTTAAAGGCGGTTACTTCCCCGTCGCGCCTGTAGATTCGTCGCAAGATATTCGTAGTGCGATGTGTTTAGTCCTTGAAGAGATGGGCCAAGTTGTTGAAGCGCATCACCATGAAGTTGCCACTGCAGGTCAAAACGAAATTGCGACCCGCTTTAATACTCTTACGCTTAAAGCTGATGAAGTTCAGGTGCTTAAGTACGTTATTCACAACGTTGCTCACGCTTACAATAAGACCGCTACGTTTATGCCTAAGCCAATTGTGGGTGACAACGGTAGCGGTATGCACGTTCATCAGTCTCTAGCTAAAGATGGCGTGAATATCTTTGCTGGTGACAAGTACGGCGGATTGAGCGAAACAGCCCTATTTTATATCGGTGGCATTATCAAGCATGCGCGCGCCATTAACGCATTTGCCAACCCATCAACTAACTCTTACAAGCGTCTTATTCCGCACTTTGAAGCGCCAGTCATGCTCGCTTACTCAGCAGCTAACCGTAGTGCTTCAATCCGTATTCCAGTGGTTCCAAGTGCCAAAGCACGTCGTATTGAGTTACGTTTTGGTGACCCAATGGCGAATCCATACTTAGCATTTTCTGCCATGTTAATGGCAGGTCTTGATGGTATCCAAAATAAAATTCATCCCGGTGAAGCGATGGATAAAGATCTTTACGATCTTCCTGCTGAAGAAGCTGCTGAAATCCCAACAGTTGCCACTTCACTAGAAAATGCACTTGAGTGCCTAGACGCTGACCGTGAGTTCTTAACTCGTGGCGATGTATTCAGTAACGACTTTATTGACTCTTACATCAAGCTTAAGTCTGTTGATGTTGAGCGTGTGAACCAAACAACTCACCCAGTAGAGTTCGAGCTTTACTACAGCTTGTAATAATGAGTTAGCAGGTGACGCAAGCTCGTCACCTGCGCTTTTACGTCGTAAAGTCATTATAATTTACCACCGTAACCGCTTAACTTGGTTGACTCTCAGTGAATGCCTCGCTAACTTAACCGCTGCTATATCGATTAATCTTATCCATAATATTTAAACCTGCCGTCACGTTTTCACTCGTCCTTAGACTGACTTTAATAAGTGGTATTTAGTTATGTGGAACAAGCTTCAGCCTTATCGATCTTCAATTATGCTGCTATCAGCGCTACTTATTGGTGGCATTACCGGTATTGTGTGGCCCAATATTGCTAGCTCGCTTAAACCTATTGGGCAAGTCTTTCTTAATTTGTTATTTATGATTATCGTGCCATTAGTCGCCGTCAGCGTCACATCTTCAATCGCACGGATGACCGATTTAAAAAAGCTGGGCACCATTCTTATCACATTATTACTAGTGTGTATTGTGATGGCCGTTGTGCCTGCGGCGTCTATTGTTGGTTTAGCACTTGTGTTTGATCCTGCTCAAGGAGTTGTGCTGGATTTACACCAACAGGTGCAAACAGGCTCTGGCAACATGGACTTTGTTAAGCTATTCACCACACAGGATTTTTCAGGCTTATTGTCAAAATCTAATATACTGCCTCTGATCATAATGTCAGTCATTACTGGAATTGCCATTGGGCAATCAGGTAAAGATGGTGAGAAAGTCTCCGCCATGCTCGACAGCCTTAACACCGTGATCATGAAAATCGTCTCGATACTCATGGTCGCAGCACCAATAGGCTTAGGCGCTTACTTTGCCTCAACAATGGCTAGCCAAGATCCCGAGTTGTTGCGTACTTTTGCCCGCGCAATAGGGGTGTTTTTTGTCACTGCAATTATCTATTTAAGCTTAGGTTCCACACTTTACGCGTGGCTTGGTGGTGGAACTAAAGGCGTGACTGGCTTTTGGAAAAATGCCGTCGCACCTGCTGTAACGGCATTAGGCACCAGTTCTTCACTTGCTTCTTTGCCTGTCAACATTCGCGCCGCCAATAAAATGGGCCTAAAAACAGACATTGCCGATATCTGCTTACCGCTGCTCGTTAATCTCAATAAAGGCGGCGCGGCCATGACTACCGCACTTAAAATTGTTTTTATTTATTCAATATTAGGCTTAGATTTTAACGCCGATGTTTTTGCGCTCACCTTGCTTATCTCGGTGTTGTCGGCGTTTATTATTAGTGGTGTGCCGGGCGGCGCATTCTTGGGAGAGATCTTTATTGTCACCACCCTTGGTTTACCAACAGAGGTGATCCCGATTTTAGTGATTATCGGGGCAGTAACAGATGCGCCAGCCACGGTAATTAATGTGGTTCACGATCTAAATGCCACACAGATCATCGAGCGAATAAGCGCTATGAAAGCAACAAAACCTAAGCCCGGCTTGTGAAACGTAGCCATACATTAACTCTCATTTTCACAAGCCCATGCAGAGATAAAGTTCACTTTTAGTCTAAAGCGCTAAACGATGGCGATTGCGATTGCGGTAGAGTAAAAACGGCCACTCGCCCGTTATGACCCGCTGCGACGGCGGTATTATTGTCAATGGCCAACGAATAATAACCTTGCTTTAATTGATTAATGTCAGGTGCTTGCCAACTATGTCCATGGTCAAATGAAATATCAGTTGCGCGCTTTCCGGTAGCAATGCAAGTGGCTTGATGACAGACCATTGCAGTTCTCAACCCTGCTGTGGCTTGGTGCGCTAAACGCCACTTTTTCTCTTGTAAAAAGCTAATATTGGCATCTTGTTTATCACGCTGCTTATAGTCCCCTCCCAGTGCGAACACCTCATTAAGGCTATTGATAGCAATGCCATAGCCGCCTGCAGTTTGCGTATCACTGTATAGAGGCGTTGCCGTGCAACGCCAGTGCGCACCAAAATCTTGGCTAGTATACATCGCGCTACTGTAACCTCCTGTCACAAACCAGGCATGGCCTGCATCACTTGTCACTAACGTGTTACCGCTGGCTGCAAAAGCCACTTCTTTATCGCGCAACGCAGGTAAGCCACTTTGCTTAATGCGTTGCCAAGTCTTGCCTCCATCACTTGTGCGTAACAGCACAAAATAGCCATCAACAGGATCGCCAAATAATAAGCCGTTATTCCTATCCCAAAAGGAAATTGAATTAAAAAAGCCTTTATTAGCGGTATTTTGCAGCAACAATTGCCATGAAGCGCCTTGATCTTCTGTCAGGTATAACCGCGATAACTCACCTTCGCCGGCTCCCATAACGATTGCTGTATTTTTATCAAAGACGGCAATATCACGAAAATCCGTCAATGGTTGCCCTTTAACTGAGACATCTTGCCAAGTGCTACCAGCATCGTTAGAGAAGAACACGCTATTATTGCTGCCACTGACCCAAAATGTTCCATCGGCTGCGGCGCTGCCGCGAAATGACAACGCCGGATCAATCTGCTGCTCTCGCCACTCATTTGCCCAAGTAGAAATACTGCATAACAATAACAACCACATCATTAGTTTCATTAAAATAATCCTTATTTACTTTGTATCTAGCGCCTATGTAAGCACTTTGTAGACAATACTACCTCAATACTACCTCAATACTTCTTGATCTACTTCTAGACGCATCACTAAGAGGCTTACGACAGTAAAACCATGTACTGAATTTAAAAAAACCGTTCAATTGACGGTGAAAATCATCACCGAATTGGGTCAGCTATTTCATGGGAACATTGCAAGCACTGAGTCTTTATTGTGAACATGTAGATAAACACTTTGCATTTTCACTGCGCTATAGAGTTTATATGATTAGGTTATTCCAAAAGAGCTAGACGACCGGTCTAATTGAGTTTATAGTAAGCCCCATGAAAATAGAATCTCAACAAACACGGCAACATATTATCGATTCAGGCTATCAGTTGATTTCAACCAAAGGCTTTTCGAATGTCGGCTTATCGCAAATCTTAACATTTGCAAAAGTACCCAAGGGCTCTTTTTATCACTACTTCAAATCTAAGGAGCAGTTTGGTGAAGAGATAATCAATAGTTACTTTAATGCTTACCTTGGTTATATTGATCAATTATTTTTACCTCAAAACGGAACGGGTCTTGAGCGGCTCATGAGTTATTGGCAATACTGGCAAACAACGCAAAACACTTGTAGTGTTGAACAAAAATGCCTAGTGGTTAAACTCAGTGCTGAAGTTGCAGATCTATCAGAATCGATGCGACTTGCTCTTGATAAGGGGGCCTGTGCCGTTATAGATCGCCTTGCAGCTTGCATTCAAGCTGGGATCGACGATGGTTCGCTGCCCATGATGCATGCTAGTATCACAGCCGAAATGCTGTATCAGCTTTGGCTTGGAGCAAGCTTAAAAAATAAGTTGTCTCTTGATCCCAATGCGCTTGAACGTGTGTTACAACTAACCATGGCTTTGTTGGCTCAGCCTAATTCGGCATTAAAATAGCCAGCAATCCACTTGCCACTTTGCACTAAGTGGTCATTATCAATCACTTACTAGACGACTGGTCTACTAAGCCCATGTTAGTTCGATGCGCCGCATCGATAGAAAGGAATGATTATGAATAGCTTTGATTTTTACAACCCAACCCATATTACTTTTGGTGAAGGTAAAATTGCTGAACTGGATAACCTGGTCGACAAAGATGCCAAAGTGCTGATGTTATTTGGTGGTAACAGTGCCAAAACAACAGGGACTTTAGATGAAGTAAAAGCCGCATTAGGCCAACGTGAAGTCATTGAGTTTGGTGGCGTGGAAGCCAATCCAACTTATGAAACATTAATGCAAGCGGTTGACGTGGTTAAACAGCAAAACATCGATTTCCTACTTGCTGTTGGAGGTGGCTCTGTCATTGACGGTACTAAATTTGTTGCCGCTGCCGCTCTATTTGACGGTGAGCCTTGGGACATTATGCTCAACTGGGGCACAAACGTCACCCAAGCCATGCCCTTTGGTAGCGTACTGACCTTGCCTGCCACAGGTTCTGAAATGAACAGTGGTAGTGTGATCACCCGTAAAGCACTCAAAGCTAAACTGGCCTTTATGAGTGACCATGTTTTTCCACGATTTTCAGTATTAGATCCCAGCAAAACCTTTACATTACCTGAGCGCCAAGTGGCCAATGGTGTTGTCGATGCTTTTGTTCATATCACTGAGCAATATCTCACTTACCCTGTTAATGCACCAGTGCAAGATCGCTTTGCAGAAGGTTTGCTGCAAACACTTGTCGAGCTCGGCCCTAAAGCATTAACCGACCCGAAAGATTTTGATGTACGCGCCAACTTAATGTGGGTGGCAACATTGGCTTTAAACGGTCTTATCGGCAAAGGCGTTCCTCACGATTGGGCGACACACATGATTGGGCATGAGATCACCGCATTATACGGCGTTGATCATGCACGCACTTTAGCGATGATTTTACCTGGTTTACTCGATGTTCGCCGCCAAGCTAAACAAGAGAAACTACTGCAATATGCTGACCGAGTCTGGGGAATAACTCAGGGAAGCGATGATGAGATCATCGATCAGGCTATTGCCAAAACCCGTGAATTTTTTGAAGCTATGGGTATAAAAACTCGCCTCACAGATTATGACCTAGATACCACTAGCATCGATGAAATCGTCACTCAACTAGAAGCACATGGCATGACCGCTTTAGGTGAAAAACAAGATGTAGATCTTGTTATGAGCCGTCAGATTTTAATGCGTAATCTGTAGCGTCGTCTTACATTCTCAAATCACTTACAGACATTAGCCTGCTCAGCAACAGGCTAATGCCGCCAAAGGAATATGCAATGAACGTACTTATGGTTATCACATCTCACGACAAACTGGGTGATACGGGGCTAAAAACTGGTTTTTGGTTAGAAGAATTTGCCAGCCCATATTATCGCTTTAAAGACAGTGGTTTTAATATCACATTAGCTTCTCCAGCTGGCGGACAACCGCCACTGGATCCCACAAGTGAACAGCCTGATTATCAAACCCCAGCCACCGATAGATTCGCCGGCGACAGCCACGCCCAGTTACAACTGGCAAGCACTCAAGTGCTCGCTGATGTGAATGCGGATGATTACGACGCGGTTTTTTACCCTGGCGGTCACGGGCCACTTTGGGATCTCACTAATGATGCTGACTCTATTGCACTCATCGCGCGCTTTCACCAAGCAAACAAGCCTGTAGGCTTAGTCTGTCACGCACCTGGTGCGCTTAAAAACGTCAAAGCTGCTGATGGCACACCGTTAGTCGCAGGGAAAAAAGTCACAGGCTTTACCAACACTGAAGAAGCTGCGGTGCAATTGACTGACATCGTGCCATATCTAGTTGAAGACATGATGATTGCCCACGGTGCACTTTACTGTAAAGGGGATGACTGGAGCAGTTATGTCGCTGTTGATGGCACACTGATCACCGGCCAAAACCCCGCTTCTTCTGCAGCCGTTGCCGACGAAATAATCAAACAATTAAAGTAACAATTGAAATAATCTTATCGCCAGCGTGTCATCAAAGCGTCGCTGGCTATTTTTAGATGAGGCACTATTTATGATCACTTTACATCATCTCAATAAGTCACGTTCTAAACGTATTATCTGGTTACTCGAAGAATTAGGGCTAGATTACCAAGTTAAAGCCTATCAGCGTGATAGCCAAACATTCCTCGCACCACCGCAATTAAAGGCGATTCATCCATTAGGTAAGTCACCTGTTATCGAATATCAAGGCAAAGTGATAGCAGAGTCAGGCATGATCACCGAGTTTCTCATCGATGCTCACGCCGCAGGTCTTTTATCGCCAGAAAAAGGCAGCAATGACTACATCGAGTACTTGCAGTGGTTACATTTTGCCGAAAGCTCAGCCATTCTTCCTCTATTATTAAGAATGTTTGTTGCTAAAGAGGGTGGCAAAACTCAATTTTTAGAAGCTTATGCAGCCGCTGAAACAGACAAAATTCTCAGTTATGTCAACCAGTCGTTAGCAGGAAAACGCTACTTAGTGGCAGATAAACTCACCGGTGCAGACATCATGATGTCGTTCATCGTCGAGTTATTAGTTGCCAGTGGTGAAACGGCGAAATATCCTCATATTGCCACCTATGCAAAACAGCTAGCACAGCACACTAATAGCATTAAAGCTGGTGACATAGAGCAGCAATACGATAAAAGCTAATACAAATTAAAACAGCAGCCTACGGGCTGCTTTCGCGCATATTTGCAATTTTAAGTATACAGTGAAGAGTAAAACATTTATGGTGAAAACAATGTTAACTCTACCTCATCAATGGATCTGCAAGGTACTCACTTTATGCGTTTATGCTTACTGATTTTTACCCTATTTATCAGCCCATTTACTTATGGCACAATCTATAAATGGGTAGACAAAAATGGTCAAATCCACTTCACCGATCAGCCTGTTGAAGGCGCGACAGTCGTCAAGTTAAACGACAACACCCGCAACCAAGTCAAAGTGGTTGTGCCAAAGCAGACCTCAGTATCAAGCAGCAACACCCCCGCCACAGCGCCACACACTCAATACCATGCTCGGATCAGCTATCCTCGTGAAGAAGAAACCATCAGAAACAATGAAGGCAACATTGCATTAACGGTACAATTAACGCCCAAACCGAATGTTGAACCGTTATTCCATCTATTTATGGACGGCCAGCCGCAAGGCAAAGCGCAGAAAAAAAGCAACTTCACGCTCCTTAACGTCGATCGCGGGGAACATACTTTTGTGGTATATGTCATGGCAGCAGATGGTAAACAACTTACCTCAACGCCACCACGTAAAATCTTTCTTCATCGCGCCATACAACATAGAGCCAGATAATTACACTCACGCTATCTTAAAATGATGGGTATGAATCTCAGTCACTCACTTTAAATGCTTGAGCGAGATCGGCTTGCAGATAGCATGACTTTAATGCACCATAGTAGTGCATTTAACTACTGCCCTATTGTGGTGCAATAGTGTTAGCTGGAGCCGCTGATGGATACCACCTTGTTACTCAATCACTTAGTCACTGCCGTTCTGGTGATAAATGATGAACTAGAACTGCTTTATACCAATGTGGCGACCGAGCAACTTTTAGGCGTCAGTAATAATAGATTGCTTGAACTCACGTTACCTCATCACTACCAAACCCTTGCAGTTGATCTTTCATTATTACAATTGGCCATCAAAAATCATCAAGGACTCACCATCAACACCGTATCGCTGTTGACCCTAGATGGACAGCAACACACCGTTGATGTGACTTTAACTCCTATAGAGCAAGAGCATAAACAAGCACTTTTAGAATTAAGGCAAGTCGATCAACAGCGGCGGATCCACCAGCAACTCAATCAAGATGCCCAGCAACAAGCTGCACAATTGTTAGTCAGAAATCTCGCTCACGAAATAAAAAACCCATTAGGCGGACTACGTGGCGCAGCTCAGCTACTCTCGCGAGAGCTCAAAGATCCTGAACTCAATGAATTCACCACTTTGATCATCGAGCAAGCAGATCGCTTACGTAATTTGGTCGATCGCTTATTGGGTCCACAAAAACCCACCCAACACAGCCTCTACAATATTCATGAAGTGATCCATAAAGTATTGCAGTTGGTGAGCCTCACATTACCTGACAACATTCGCTTGGCTCAAGATTATGATCCCTCAATCCCTGATATCGAAATGGATCCCGAGCAGCTACAACAAGCGCTACTCAATATTGTGCAAAATGCCGTCCAAGCTTTGGATAAAACTGGAGGTCAAATTTGCATAAGAACTCGCACTCAACATCAAGTCACCATTGCTAGCCAACGGCACAGATTAGTATTGATGCTCTCCGTCATCGACGATGGTCCGGGCATTAATCCTGAGCTACTCGATACCTTGTTTTATCCGATGGTGACAGGGCGAGAACAAGGTTCAGGCTTAGGGTTGTCCATCGCGCACAACTTTGCTCGATTACACGGCGGGCGTATTGATTGCGACTCTAACGTAGGGCACACCGAGTTTACCATCACCTTACCCATCAAAAGTGCATTAAGGAAAACAACATGACTGAGCAAGTATGGATCCTCGATGACGACAGCTCCATTCGTTGGGTGCTAGAAAAATCACTCAAAAGCGCACAATTAAGCTGCGCCAGTTTTGCCGCTGCCGAGTCGCTATGGGATGCTCTCGACACCTCGCAGCCCCAAGTGATTATTTCAGATATTCGCATGCCTGGTACCGATGGATTAACCTTGTTAGCACGCTTACAAAATCGTTACCCGCATATTCCTGTTATCATCATCACAGCCCATTCCGATCTCGATAGCGCAGTCAGTGCCTACCAAGCTGGTGCGTTTGAATATCTGCCCAAACCCTTTGATATTGATGAAGCCATCGCACTGGTGGAGCGCGCTATTGCCCATGCAAAAGAACAACACAACAACATCACCACACCAGAGCCTGTACTTAACACGCCTGAAATTATTGGTGAAGCGCCGGCAATGCAAGAGGTTTTCAGAGCCATTGGCCGATTATCACGCTCCTCTATAAATGTATTAATTAATGGCCAATCTGGAACCGGTAAAGAACTGGTGGCAAGCGCACTGCACAAACACAGTCCCAGAAAGGATATGCCTTTTATTGCCATCAATATGGCAGCAATCCCCAGAGATCTCATTGAATCAGAGCTTTTTGGCCATGAAAAAGGCGCTTTCACAGGTGCGAGCAGTATTCGCCAAGGACGATTTGAACAAGCCAATGGCGGCACACTGTTTTTAGACGAGATAGGTGATATGCCACTCGACATACAGACACGATTATTAAGAGTGCTCGCTGATGGTCAGTTTTATCGTGTCGGTGGGCATTGTCCGGTACAGGTCGATGTGCGTATTGTCGCAGCCACCCACCAAGATCTTGATCAACTCGTGCAACAAGGCGCTTTTAGAGAAGACTTATTTCATCGGCTCAATGTGATCCGCGTTCATCTACCACCACTATCACAACGCCGTGAGGATATTACTCAGCTGGCGCAACACTTTCTCACTCTCGCCGCTAAAGAAATTGACACTGAACCTAAGATACTCACAAAAGAAGCCGCCAATAAGCTTGCCAGTTTATCTTGGCCTGGCAATGTTCGTCAGCTTGAAAATACCTGCCGATGGTTAACAGTGATGGCCTCTGGACAAGAGATCTTAGCGCAAGATTTACCACCTGAATTACAAACTGAAACGCCACTATCTACCACAGAGTCGCCCCATGATAATTGCTGGCAGACAGCGCTCAAACTTTGGGCGGAACAACATTTAACTGACGACAACAGCAACTTGCTCACTCAAGCTCAACCCATCTTCGAGCGCACCTTATTAATGGCTGCATTACAGCATACCAATGGCCATAAACAAGCTGCGGCAAAATGCTTAGGCTGGGGTCGCAATACGCTTACCCGAAAACTTAAAGAGCTTGAAATCAAAACATGAAAATACAAAAAAGGGTATCAAGAGATACCCTTTTCTCATGATCAATCTATTAAAATTGATAATGAAGACCTAACGTCACGTTAGACATATCCATTTCGATAACAGTGGCATTGGATTTATCTTCTTTCAAGTCGACTGATGAATAATCATAACCTAAACGAACATTAAGGCTATCTGTGATCGCGGCATTGATACCCGCCCCCACCACAAAGGCATAGTCAGAAAAGTCCGTCGTTGTTTTACCGCTCTTGGAAGAGACGGAAACATACTCTATGCCTGCTTTGCCATATAAAGAGAAAGTATCATTAAGAGCAAATGTCACTTTTGGTGTAATGCTGTACGATCCTAAGTGAACTCGAGTATCCTTTCTATCGATAAAGTCATTGGTAAAGTAAAGCGTGCTTTCTAAACCAAACCATTCATTAAAGTGGTAACCACCGTACACACCATAACTTTGCCCCGAGCCTGAATCAGAAGCGTTACTGCTTGTTTTGTGTGTCTGATCACTGGAAAAAGCACCGACTTGAGCACCAATATATGCACCTGTTCGGTCTGTCTCTGCCATGGCTACATTTGAAGCTGCCATACTTAAAGTTGCCAGTGTTAACATTGATATCTTATTCATACTTATCCCTCGTTATATTGATGAATTGTTGCCAACTCTAGCATAGCTCAAGATACAAAATGTCACATGTATGTGTAAGTAGTTACGTCTGGAATGTAAACTAAAATCGAAGCTATCAGCGCTTAAATAAGCACGAAATGACTAATATTCTCTACTTAGTTTAACGCATCATAAGTCATGCTTTTGAGGGGGTAAAATATAAAGCCAATGATGTTATATGTTATAACAAACTAATTTTACATAGATAAACGAACAGGACTTTTCCTTTAACAGCGCCGTCATCGCGTGCCGTTTATTTATGCGCGAGTCCATTTTTAACTGCGACTCTCTGCCAAGCCTGTAACGTTAAATTTATGATAAAAGTGTGTCTATTTAAGAGAATGTGTACACACTTTTCTTAAAAAAGGCTGCTACGCCGTGTGTATTTTTAAGCGTACACAACACTACGCCCCAACAAAATGGCTTCATTACGGTTGAACATTGGCCATTGTGACTGTGCCAGTTCGACGGCATCACGCTCATATCGACACTGGCATACTCACTACCGAATATTATGCATCAAGCAAAAATACCGCCACACTCACTATTTTTGCTGACGTTTAAGGCCACGCTTGAGAAAACGCTGCTTAAACTGAGTTTGCTGCTCCGGAGTTAACAATTGATACGCTTGATTTTGCAATTTCAAACGATTAACCATTTGTTGTTGGCGCGTGTCTAACTTAGCAGTCAGTGCATTTTTCACTGCCTCTTCGCTAAAATGGCTATCGGTAATAAAGCCTAACACTTGCTCTTTTTGAGCCACCCTGTCAGCTTTGGATAAACGCTGCTGCTTCATCTCAGCGCGATGCTCACTAAACAGTGCCTTTAGATCCTGCTTTTGTGCATCACTGAGATCTAACCCTCGAAACATTTTACGCAGTTCATTATGCTCACCACGCGCTAGCATGCTCTGATGAGATCGACCTTTACCGTGACCATCGTGCGCCACTTTATCATTCCCTGCATACACGTTGCCTGTGAGTAAAGTCGTGCTTGCGACAACAGCAAGTAAGCTTGCTTTTAAAGTATTTTTTTTCATTTTAAAGCCCCTTTAGATTACGCTTAACGCCAATACACTAAGCTATATTTAACGTTACTTAGTGTAACCACTGTAATGTCAGTGAAGCTTTTAGTTACGTAAAAGACTGTAAAGCTATCTTTTGTGATAGCAAGACGGTCATCTTTACGTTCAATTACACTCCTTCACCGCAGTTGACGAGAAACGCGGTATACTGCCCGCATTAGACAGTGATAAGGGTTAACATGAGCCGTATATTATTGATAGATGATGACTTAGGTCTTGCTGAATTATTAGCGCAACTGCTTGAGCTAGAAGGGTTTGAGCTAACTTTAGCCCACGATGGACAAGCCGGCCTTGATCTTGCCCTTCAGCAAGCATTTGATCTCATCTTGCTGGACGTCATGCTACCTAAATTAAACGGTCTAGAAGTCCTGCGTGCGCTACGTAGCCAAAAACAAACGCCCGTGTTAATGCTCACCGCAAAAGGAGATGAAATAGATCGTGTTGTCGGCCTTGAAATTGGTGCAGATGATTATTTACCTAAACCTTTTAATGATAGAGAGCTGATTGCACGCATCCGAGCCATTATTCGTCGCACTCAACAATCCGCGAATGAGCAGCCTCTCGCAGCGCATAAGTTTGGTGATATAAACTTAGATCCCGCTCGTCAAGAAGTTCAATGCCAAGGCCAAATGATCGTATTAACAGGAACAGAATTTAGTTTGCTGTTTGAACTGGTCAATAATGCAGGCGAACTCATTGTAAAAGACAAGTTGAGCGAGAAAGTGCTTGATAAAAAGCTAATGCCATTTGATCGCAGTTTAGATATGCATTTATCCAATTTACGAAAAAAAATGCCAGAACGTCTCGATGGTCGCCCAAGGGTTAAAACCATTCGTGGCAAAGGTTATATCTGGTTACCTTAAATGCGCATACAAAACAGTCCGAATAATATTTTTGTCAAACTGCTACTTGGTTTTTGGCTATGCAGCTCACTGATTATCGCACTTGTGGGGCTGCTACCGTTACTACAGCAAAACTACGATCAATCGGAGCTGCCACCTCACCTTGAACGCTTATTATCGAAGTATTCACACCAGCTCAGCCAATCTCCTCAAGTATTACAATCTGGACGGTTCAATAACTTACAGCGCTTAATTGATAAAAAAGGCAGATCCATGAAGATCTACCTGGTCGATGAAAGTGGCAACGTCATCAATGCTCGCAAACCACCACGCTCACTGCGCCGCTTTATGCTGATGGCTGATGATGCTGGTAAGTCTATTGTTCATCAATTTAACCATGAACTCTGGTTTGGCCCCTACTCGTTTGCCATACAAGAAAAACAATATGCCTTATATGGCCGGCTACCTGAGCGTCAACCGCGGCCTTGGTTTTTCTTCTTTATCGAAAATAAATTGCTCACGTTAAGTATTGCAATTGTATTGTCAGGCATACTTTGCGGCCTCCTCGCGTGGCACTTAGGCAAACCATTACGCTCACTTAAAAGCAGTGCTGACGCCTTAGCAAGCGGTGATCTCAGCAGCCGTATCGACAGCGCCACTGTCAAACGCAATGATGAGATAGGCCAATTAGCCCAAGCATTTAATAGCATGGCAGACTCAGTCGAAGCGATGCTCAACAACCAACAAAGACTCATCAGTGATATCTCCCATGAGCTACGCACGCCTCTAACACGGTTAAAATTATCATTGGCATTAAGTCGCAAAAAAGGCCAAGAAACACAAGAGATCACGCGTATAGAGTATGAGGCTGATCAATTAGAAAAAATGATTGCAGAGCTATTAGAACTATCACGAGTGAAATTGAGCGCCCATGAGGCTAAGCGCCACTTAGAGATAGCAGAAACATTAAATCAAGTGCTCGACGATGCTGATTTTGAAGCGCAGCAACAAAATAAACAACTTATTATTCATATCGATGAGTCGATAACACTGCCTATTTACCCCAAAGCACTCAACAGAGCAGTCGAAAACTTATTACGTAATGCCATACGCTACTCGACAACACAAGTTACGATTCAAGCGGCACTTTGCGCAACATCACTCACACTTGAGATCATAGATGATGGTCCAGGGATCGATGATCCAGCAGATCTAGACGCCATTTTTACGCCTTTTTATCGCCCACAATCCGCGCGCGATAGAGAGTCTGGCGGTTGGGGGCTGGGTTTAGCGATAACAGAAGCCGCAATTAGCGCCCATCAAGGCCAAATACACGCCAGTAATTGCCAACCTCATGGTTTAAAAGTCACTATCACGTTGCCGCGTGAATGTTGATGGAGCACGAACGGCGTGCCGCTAGCACTATTTTAACTACAGTCAGAACCTTGTTAAGCCAGTAAAACTGGCCTCAGTCTTCAATGAGAGGCTGAGATCAACCACCCTTTATATCTGCATTATTTGCCTCTATAAATAACACCTTAGCCAATACATATTCGATTCAGTTTGAGTCATAAACGGGGAGTTGAATCTTGCTAGCGCTTGCTCCACACTGCTAGTTAGCTAGCGTTGGGATAAATGATGCGTTTCTAGTAGACTAACGGTAGAATAGTTTTTGTATACTCATCGACATAAAAGGATTAATTAATGTCTCTATCAAAGTTATCAGCAATAAGTTTAGCGTTTACATTAGCTTTAGGAATGACAGCTTGCACACCTGAAGTTGGCAGTGAAGCTTGGTGCAAACATATGAGTGACAAACCGTCAGGCGATTGGACGGCCAATGAAGCAAAGGATTATGCAGAGCATTGTGTCTTTAAATAATCAGTCGTGATTATCAATAAACAGTTACAAGCCTAGCTGATAATGAATTTGTATAACGCTTATTTCATGCAGATCCAAGTTCACTCGCTAGGCTTTGTAGCATTGATGTTAACCCCGCTTTTATACACTCCCCGCTTCAGTACTTTTAATCCGTATAAATACCGCTAGCTTTCTGTATGCGTTTCAATACCACTGTGACTTTATTAGCACCGCCCACATAAACTTACTCAAGCAAGCCTACTGACTATATTGATCAATAAACTCAATCTGGAGTGGAAACAGCCTGAAAAATAAAAAATAGGACATATACTTAATATAAAGGTTCTAAAGTAACGTCAGGTATTTAGCAGTATTACTCCTGCGCAATGCTCGCCATCAAATGAATAGACGCGCTTTGCTTACAAATAAACATTAGTAGGCAATGAAATAACAAAATAGAATGTTAAACCCAAAAAATGGCACAAATTGCCAAGCTAGGATAATCAAGAGGCTTTAATGAGAGGTATCAACATGATCACAACAGAAACAAGTCCTCTCATGCACCATATTCCTTCTATTTTGCGACGCTTGGTTATCGCACTAATGATTAATGCTGGGCTACTTGCCCCCGTAATAGCCAATGCAAATAAGTACCAAGCTAGCATCAATCACTCACTGAATTCACCAGCGCTCCAGCCTTATGCTTTATTAGCTAAAACAAACAAAAAACAAGAAAGTGAAACCATAAAGCTCACAGCAAAGCAGCGTAAACTGGCAGAGATTAGTACGCTACATATTACTGAGCAAGGTTTCAGCTTAGCAGGCTTTGTAACAGCCAAGCTCATCGTCGACCGTGATAGTACGATTATTATCGCGCCACAAGTTGACGTCCTCGTACAAGCGAGAAACGTAGTACCTGGCCAGCGAATTAATCAAGGGGATGTACTACTAACCTTGGGAGGGCTACATGTCGCACAAGCTCAAGCTGAATATATCACAGCGGAAGCAGAGTGGAGTCGATTACAGCAGCTAGATGAAAATGCCATCAGCCAAAGTCAGCGTTTACAAGTACAAGTGACAGCCGAATTAAAACGAGCCACGCTTGAAGCGATAAATATGACACCAGAGCAAATAAAAGCGCTCGCTTTTAACCCCAAAGCTATAGGCAGTTATCAATTACTTGCGCCAGTCACAGGTAAAGTCCAAAAAGATTTAGTCACGTTAGGTCAAGTCGTTGGAGCAGGCACTGCACTCATGCAACTTACTGACGAATCACATTTATGGGCACAAGTAGAGCTAACACCCGCTCAAGCTGAAAAAGTAAAAATAGGTCATACAACACTGATTAGAGCGGGTAAGAGATCCTTAGAAGCGAAAATCATTGGCCGCTCTCATGCACTCAAAAATGCAACGCGTACAGAGAAAATACTGGTGAGCTTTGACAATACAGGGCATCAACTACATGCAGGTCAGTTTGCAGCCCTGTATTTACCAAATACCGAAAAAAATACCATGGTGTTGCCTGACGCCTCATTAACACGCAACCACGCGGGTAACTGGCAAGTTTTTATTGAAGATGAGCAAGGCTTTAAGTCTCAGCCAGTCACCGTTGTGCAGCGTCAGCAAGGTATGAATCTTGTGCGAGATCTCACAGTGGGCAGCACCATTGTGATCGCAGGTGCTCAGTTTCTAGCATCAAAACAAGTTAAACCTAGTCATCAGCATTAAGACATCCAGCTCACTCTCGATACTCACAACCACTGAGCAAATACCGCTAGATTTTGACTTTAATGACCACCTTTCGTACGTTGCTCTGAGTCAAGCCAACGCCTGGCATGTGTAAATCTTGAGGGAAAAAAAGGGCAAACATGCCTGCTTTAAAAGGAATAAATGAAGCAGCATTTTTATTCGCTAAATAATCGTAGCTTGCATAATCATGCTTCGCAAAATAAGGTTTTGATGGGGTCTGGTCTGTCAGTGGTAGGTAACCAAACTCTTCTTCACCACTTGCAACATATTGCACATCTATATATTGTTGATGAGCTTCAAAAAACGTAAGTTCTTTAGGCTGAGTTTGATAATCGTTGACGATAACAAATAAATTTTTGCCATCGAGCTCATAAGATCCAACATCCAGCAGACTAAAATCAGTTTGAGCAACATGTTCAAGGGCTTGTGCAATACGCGGATGAATATGTTTATATAAATCACGGTTATCTAAAGTATCTACAATCATAATGTTCTCGTTAATAAAAGTGGCTGAACGCGATTATGCAATGGCACTTAGCGTTAATAATACAAAATTTTACCGTTAATAGACTGTAGAGGATACAAGAGTTTACACCACGCTATGCGCAATTAGATCCAAAGGTGGTTTGAGCTGAGTCATTATTGTACTTTCTATAACAACCTGTTGTTGCTTCAATCGGGTATCGAGTTTACGGTAACTTGGTACATAACAATGAACAACATGAAAGATAAGAGGTAAAAGTGTCTTATTTGCGATTTATAGCAGGCCCTAAGGCCTTTAACACCCTTCGTGAGCATGGATTAAAACCAGAGCTTTTCAGCCAACTATTAGCGGCATCAGGTGGCCCCAAATGGATTGGCATAGCGGCAATTGACAAATTCCTTTTTAGTGAGTTCTTTAAGTCTCATCAGCACCCGTTACATACCTTAGGCGCTTCTTCAGGTGCGTGGCGACTAGCCTGCTTCGCTCAAAATAATCCGCTAGCTGCTTACCAACGCTTAGAAGACCTATACATTGGCCAGCGTTATGATAAAAAACCCACGATGTTCGCTGTGTCAGAGCAAGTTAAAGAGATCCTTTCAGGCCTGTTAGGCAGTCAAGGAGCAAGCGAAATAATTGTAAACCCCTACATCAATAGTCACTACATTGCATGCCGAGGTCGCCATTTAAACCAAATAGCCAATAAAGCCTCACTTGGACTCGGACTGATGACCGCAGCAGCGACTAATTTTGTTAGCCGTAAAACCCTAAGCTGGCATTTTGAGCGTTACGTATTTGGACTTAGGCAATCACAATCACCTTTCGTCAATCTTAATGATCTCCCGAGCCAATATTGCCGGTTATCTCAAGCCAATATTCATCAAGTCCTATTAGCAACAGGATCCATCCCCTGGATTTTAGCCCCGGTTACAAAAATAAATGGCGCCCCCGATGGACATTATTATGATGGTGGCATTACCGACTATCACTTTGACCTACCTCTTTACAAGCCAACAGGAATGACACTATACCCACATTTTTTACCCCGAATGTCACCGGGCTGGTTTGATAAATCACAACGCAGAAGAGATGCTAAGCATAATTACGATAATGCTCTTATTTTAGCCCCAAGCGAAGATTACGTGGCGAGACTACCCTACTCAAAACTACCTGACCGTAATGACTTTAGTCACCTAGACAGTGACGCTAGGATCCGTTACTGGCGAAAAGCGGCAGACATGAGCCAAGTGTTAGCCGATGAATTATCCGATGTCATCGCCAAACAGTCGTTACCGCAGCGGCTAGAACGACTGTAAACACCAGCAGCCATTTTATACCTACCTCTTATGTAACTCTAAAACGATACGCAGCTGTAAATACTATTATCTGCATCAGCACACTTTTGAAGATACCCGCTAGGCAGCTCCGAGTCATCAAAACTTTAAACAACTGCGATTAGCGATTATGGCTTAGGTTTCAAAGTTACAGACGTAAAAAGCCCGCTATATAATAGCGGGCTTAGATACTAATTAGGCGCCTGGA
>JAOIUG010000023.1 GCA_028223395.1 Shewanella sp. | reverse complement strand
TCAGTGATTTGTTTTCAGCAGAACATACCTCGCCCTTAGCAAAGTAGTCAATTAAATAAGTTACTCTATATCAGTGTGTTATATTTACTCCTCTTCTTTTTACTCAGTGTTACCGTTATCCTTATTCTTCCAACACTAGGTTGTGACAGTTAAACTCGTCGGTCGCCTGTTGAGATAGATCCCCATAAATGTCATCGGCTGCTGGCAGCAAGGGCAAGGCCGTCTTGCCGCAATGCGTTTTGCCTCTTCGATTCGGGGACATACCCTCCCTGCGACAGCGAACATCAACTGTATTTGTTGCCTCAGCTTGCGAAAGTTCCCGCAAAGTAAGCCATAATCTCTCACTCGCCGTAAGCCCTTAGGTAGTAAGTGTTGCAACACTAACCACAAAAACTCAACAGCGGGTAAAGTGCGTATTTCAGTGGCTTTAGTTTGGCTGCTTTGATCCTCAAAGCTAACTTGACCACCGATATCGGGAGACATAGACAGGCATTATAAAAAGAGCGATTTCCGTTCGATAGCCAGTTGAGTCCCACCTTCTTCCTACAATATTAAAAATATGATTTATAACAATTAAAATAGTTTTTCAGTAAGCGACACATTGTCGATAATGGTCAGCAGCCATAGGCTTTGAAGAAAAATAATACTAGCAATGAAATGCTATTAACGATGCCTGTCTATGTATTTTTTTGTTTGTGCATGACAATACTCCTAGAGTTACGACCACCCGAGGATGGTCGTAACTAGAAAATAGTTAGACTATACAAGGAAAGAGGCTTGTTATTTCTTCTGCCGCAGAGCGGCTTCGTTCAACTACCGCTTTTAACTGATACAAACTCTGGGTAAGCGTCGATACCACAATCCGATGTATCCATACCGTTATACTCTTCCTCTTCAGTCACACGGATCCCCATGGTTGCTTTAAGACCAAGCCAAACAACAGTAGAAGCGATAAACACCCAGCCAAATATCACTGCTGCGCCATAAAGCTGAGTGATAAAAGAGGCGTCCGCATTAGATATAGGTACTAACATTAAGCCTAATAGTCCTGCGGCACCATGCACCGAAATAGCCCCAACAGGGTCGTCAATCTGTACTCGGTCAAACGCCACAATAGAAAACACCACCACACCGCCAGCCACAATGCCTATGACGCCCGCCATGGCTAATGATGGCGATAATGGATCAGCCGTTATCGCCACAAGGCCCGCCAAAGCACCGTTTAAGATCATGGTCAAATCTGCTTTTCCCCAGATGAGTCGACAAACAATGAGCGTAGAGAGAGCACCAAATGCAGCTGCTGAGTTGGTGTTAACAAAAATCTTTGCCACCGCACTCGCATTTTCAGCGTCAGATACCACTAACTGCGAGCCACCATTGAAACCAAACCAGCCCATCCATAAGATAAACATGCCTAAGGTTGCCATAGGTAAGTTTGAGCCGGGGATAGGGTTTACTTGCCCATTTGCACCATACTTGCCTTTTCGAGCTCCCAATAACAATACCCCAGAAATAGCGGCAGCAGCACCCGCCATATGCACGATGCCACTGCCTGCAAAATCAACAAACCCCGCTTCTGATAAGAAGCCGCCGCCCCATGTCCAGTACCCTTCAACAGGGTAAATAACCGCGGTCATAAACACTGAGAATGCCAAGAATGCCCATAGTTTCATGCGCTCAGCAACCGCACCAGATACGATTGACACGGCCGTTGCCACAAAGACTACTTGGAAGAAAAAGTCAGATTCAAGCGCATGGTCCGCCCCGGCAGCTTGTGAACCAATCAATGAACCAAATGAAGGTAACCACCCACCTCCGCTGTTATCTACATACATAATGTTGTAACCCACAATGAGATACATTACACATGCAATTGAATATAAGCAGACGTTCTTAGTTAAGATTTCAGTGGTGTTTTTTGAGCGAACAAGTCCCGCTTCTAACATGGCAAAACCTGCAGCCATCCACATGACTAACGCACCGGAGATCAAAAAATAAAACGTATCCAGAGCAAAACGTAGCTCTGTTACTGTTAACCCAAGTTTCGTTAAATCGTCCATTTCCCCTACTCCTTTAAAGTGCTTCGTTATCGAGTTCGCCAGTTCTTATTCTGATTGCTTGCTCTAAGTTGGTAACAAAAATTTTGCCATCACCAATCTTGCTTGTTCGAGCCGCTCCGGTAATCGCTTCCACTAGCATCTCGACATTTTCTGCTTTAATTGCTATTTCAAGTTTTACTTTCGGCAGAAAATCAACTTGATACTCAGCTCCTCGATAAAGCTCAGTATGGCCTTTTTGACGACCAAAGCCTTTAACTTCAGTAACGGTCATCCCTTCAATGCCAACACTGGCGACAGCTTCTCTTACATCATCTAACTTAAACGGCTTAATAATGGCACTGACCAATTTCATGCCTATCTCCCTGAAGACAAGTTGTAATTCTGTTAATGACAATTCAAGCATTAGGCCAAAATTACAAAGCAATTAAAAACAGACAGATAGCCAAGAAAGGCCATAAAGCCGAGAATATAAATGCACCATTAAAGTGCATTTATGCGGCAGCTGCACTACCACAAGGCAAAGTCATTACGGCTTAGACTTATTGTGAAAAAATAGACAGGCATTGTTCGGTCATTCTGATTGCCACGAACAAATCGGCTGACATGTTGAGTGGGAGCATGTTAACGCTATAGCCTAATGACAAAGTAGCACGTCCCAGTAATGGGATGAGCAACACGCTTTCATGACGATAATGCAAGGAGCTGTATTGCCAAGCAGCTGTGTCCGGCTCAGTCGCTTGTTGTAACTAGTTTTGGTATCAGCAATCATCGCTAGCACTTGGAATACGGTCTTTGCAAGATCGATAGTAATATCATGCTGGGCGTTGCTTTTGTAACGGAATAGTTCAAGATCAGTTTGGCGCATTGTCGCCGCATTAGGGAGCGTCCATCTCATCAGCCACAGTCAATGGCATCAACCTCTACCTTTACCTTTAACTATGCTTGATTTGAGCCTTGTCACCACGATTAACAATGGCTAGCGAGTCTTTTGTCTGCTTTGATGCTTAATCGCAAAGTATGTAGCATAATAAACTAAAACTCGTTATATTTTACCTTCTTTTAACTTTTTGATGGGAATCCATATATGCGTTCTGTGTCGCTGGTTATCACTAGCTGTAATCGATTCGATCTACTCGAACAAACAATTGCTAGTTTTCTAAAGTTTAATCGCTATCCAATCGATCAGTATATCGTGATTGAAGATAGCCATAATGTGGATACCCTTAGAAGCACACTAAATAAATTCCCCGATATTGAATTTACAGTGTTAGATAACCCTCAGCAATTAGGGCAGATGAAGAGCATTGATAGGGCCTATGCGGCAGTTAAATCTGACTATATTTTTCATTGTGAAGATGATTGGGATTTTTATCGCTCAGGCTTTATTGAAGATTCTTTTGAAGTTTTAGATAGCGATGAAAAAATTGTCACTGTTTGGCTACGTGAACAAAACGATACTAATGATCATCCTGTCGCTCCTGAATTACTAACATGCACTAACAACCCTGACAATAAGTACCAACTGATGGTTTTCAACCATCAGCGTCATACCAATGAACCTTGGCATGGATTTACGTTTAACCCAGGGCTTAGACGCCTCGCGGACTATAAAATCGTAGCCCCCATTGCTCAATATAGCGGCGAGCGAACTTTGGCTGAAGCTTATTATGATCTTGGTTTTGCTGCAGCAATTTTCCCTAAAGGATACGTAAGGCATATTGGTTACCATCGTGGGATCCGTTATGGCGTCAATATGGCGAATTGGAAAAAAGATATATTAGTCAAGTGGCGTAAATTTAAATCTCAAATATTGGGCAAAAATAAATCATGTTAAACGCTTAAGCTGTTATTTTGACTCTGTAGCAAGTTCTCTATCACGGCCCGGTTTACCGGTCGTGTGCTAGTCAATCTTCAAATTCGATATTATCAATATCGCTCTGGCATGATTAAGGCCTGCTCCAGTTTAAATCCCTTATGCTGCTTTCTTATTCACTTTCACTTTCAGATAACTTGAATAGCATAATTATTATCAACAACTTAAAGGTAACACCTAAATTTTCAATAAAACATTTTGAGCTTTGATCGCTTCCCTTTTTATAAACATAATCCAATAGGATTGCTAACACATGGCCTTGTAAAACGTTTATCTCGTCATGCCTAGGGGCTGTTGACCCCTCCTCAACAGCCCTCTTTCGGTATACAATCTCTCGCTTACCGTCCCATAATCGTTAACAACAAATAAGGCGAACAACATGATCCCATCACTCACTTTTGCAGGTATGCTCGCACGCAAACATACCTTCACCCTGCCTCTTGATTATCAGCAGCCCAATGGTGAGAGTATTTGTGTTTTTGCCCGTGAATTGGTTAGCCCTGAAAACCAAGATAAGCCGTTACCCTTTTTAGTTTTTTTTCAGGGTGGGCCAGGTTTTGGTGCCGTCAGGCCAGCCGCGCTTGGAGGCTGGATAAAGCGCGCATTGCAAGAGTTTAGAGTACTACTGCTCGATCAACGCGGCACAGGGTTATCAACTCCTGTCAGCTCTGCAAGCCTGGCACACTTAACTTCAGCGCAGCAAAGCCAATACTTGAGCCACTTTCGCGCCGACAATATTATCCGCGATGCAGAGTTTATTCGTCAGCAATTAGTTGGCGATGATAAGTGGTCGATCCTAGGACAAAGCTTTGGAGGGTTTTGTGTTTTAAAATACCTAAATGATGCGCCTAACGGCATTAAAGAAGCTTACATTACTGGCGGCATTCCTTCACTTAACCGCAGCGCCGATGAAGTCTATCACGCCACATATCAGCGGGTTATTGCTAAAAACGATGACTTTTTCAGCCGTTTTAGTGATGCACAAAGCTTAGTTAAAGCACTCGCGCAGCATATTAGCGACAACGAGGTAAGGTTGGCCACCGGCGAGCGACTTACCGTTGAGATGCTACAACTGCTTGGGATCAACATTGGCATGGAGCAAGGCCCAGAGAGCGTCTATTACCTGCTGGAGCAGGCGCTAATCACCACCGTAAGCGGTACAATAGTCAACCCGCTATTTTTAGCACATTTCTGCCAGTTACTCGATTACAACACTAACCCCATTTTTGCCTTACTGCATGAGTCCATTTATTGCCAACAAAACGCATCAAATTGGTCTGCTCATCGAGTGAGGCAGCAGTATCCGCAGTTTAACTACAGCGTCGATAAACCATTTCTATTCACCGGCGAGATGATCTACCCGTGGATGTTTGAGCAGTTCAATAACCTTAAGCCGTTAAAAGAGGCTGCGGATAGACTCGCGGAAAAAAGCGATTGGCCGACGCTATATCAACCCGCAACATTAGCACAAAATAAAGTGCCTGTTGCCGCAGCGATATATAGCGAAGATATGTTTGTTGAGATGCGATATAGCTTAGAAACCGCCGCGAAAGTGGGCAACTTAAGGTACTGGTTAACCTCTGAATATGAGCACAACGGTATTCGTATGGATGGCGAGCATATTTTAGACAAATTAATTGCAATTAATCGTGGCGAAAAACTGCGTTAATGAGCCGACCTGTAGTCTAACCTCATTGCTTATGCATTATCACCCTTTGCAAGTCCTATCATTTGGACTTGCTTTTTTTTTGCCTGTTATTAACTCTACCTATCTCACTAGTGCGCAACATACCTTATTGGACGCTTATCCCCTACCCAAATGATACAGCGGCCTAGCAAAAGCGCATATTTGACAGTATTAACGGTAGTTCATCATCACGAAATCTTGTCTTCACTATCAATCGGCTAATCTAGCTCTATTGCTTATACATATCACCTTTTGCAAGCCCTCCTATTCGGGCTTGCTTTTTTTTGCCTGTGATTTACACCTACTGACTCAACCACCCTACTATTAGGTAGCATATCTTGTTGAACGTTTATCTTCCGTTTAAAAGACAGCTCTAATTCAAAAGCAAGCCGAGGTAATGATGGCTGGAAGCACGTATTTTACGCGGATTAACAGTTGTTCATCGTTACGAAAAGCTGCGTTAATCAACAAAGCTGTAGTCTAGCCTCATTGCTTATGCATTATCACCCTTTGCAAGTCCTATTATTTGGACTTGCTTTTTTTTGCCCTGAAAATGATGTTTAACGTCTCTTTTTTATTGAGGTTATCACTATGACCTGCTCAGTCATCAATGTAGATGTCGCAAATAAGCCAAGATAATCAGTTTAAATAGCAATGAAAGCATTAAATATTATTTCGATTATACTAGAAATATTGAAGTAAAGAGTTGTAATCGTTATTATCACACCTCTATAAAAACTCTCGGCCAAAGATCACGCGTAACAGCAAGATTCTTGCACCACTAAATCGGACAAATTACTTTTATTTCAATATCATTAACGATACGAGGATAAGTATGAATAATATAGAGCCAATAAATGAGGCTTCACTCAAAGATTTCGTCGGGCAGCCAACAAATACACAAGCGCTAAACCACCCGCCAAGAGTACTCATACTCTATGGATCCATTCGAAATGGTTCAATCACTAAAATGTTGGCGTTAGAAGTAATGACACTGCTGCAATCTATCGGTGCTGAAGTGAAAATGTTCAACCCTGAACAATTGCCAATATTTGACTCCGCGAACACAAATAACCCACACGTGATCAAACTAAGGGAGTTAGCCATTTGGTCAGAAGCTATGGTGTGGTGCTCTCCAGAAGTGCATGGCAATTTTACCGGTGTTTTTAAAAATCAAATCGATTGGTTACCGTTATCGACAGGTTCTATTCGCCCTACACAAGGTAAGACTTTAGCTCTGATGCAAATTAGCGGCGGTTCGCAGTCTTTTAATGTAGTCAATAATATGCGAATACTAGGTCGCTGGATGCGTATGTTCACTATTGCAAACCAATCCTCAATCCCCAAAGCTCACCAAGAGTTTGATGATGCCGGTAAAATGAAACCCTCAGCTTTTAGAGATAGGGTTATTGATGTCCTGCAGGAGCTAATTAAAATGACTTTACTACTCAGGCAGCATTCAGATTGGTTAACTCACCGATATTCGGAGAATAAATCATCAATGCCCCTCCCGCCCTCCGTGGGTTCTTGCAATAACGAGTAACAATTTTTAACGGTACAATTAGCGTGTTCAGGCTCGTTTTGCCAGGTTATTTTAAGCATAGAGCCTCATTTTAAGTTGTACTCAAAGTGACTTACTTTACCTTTTTCAATTGAGACAAGCTCAAGTTGGATCCGTTTTAGTCTTTAAATTACAACAAAATAGTGCATACTCTTAACTCATTCAGTTCGATTACAAAAAGTGCATAGCTCACGGAGAATATTGTGATAAACAAAGGAAGTTGTTTGTGCAACAGAGTTAAATATGAAATTGATGGCGAGTTTGAAGATGTACTAAATTGCCATTGCAGTATGTGCCGTAAACTACATGGCGCAGCGTTTAGAACTCGAGCTCAAATCAATAGCGCTGACTGGCGTACGGTTCAAGGTAAGCAGTTCATTAAATTCTATGAATCATCACCGGGTGAACATAAAGGCTTTTGTTCTGAATGTGGCTCCAGTTTATATACAAAGTTTGATGCAAAACCCGACGTCCTCGGTTTCCCTTTAGGGACATTGGACACCGATCCCAAAGTGACTGCCTCTCGCCATGTCTTCGTTGGCAGTAAAGCACCTTGGCACGAGATTGCCGATAGCTTACCGCAGCAGCAAGAGTATGAATAATACCAGCTTATAAAAATAAAAAGAGACGATAAAAGCTTGGCCTTTATCGTCTCTAGCATCGATTAATCAGTGGAATTATTGCTTGCTAGTGCTTACCTCGTGGCTCGACTTTGTTTACGGCTAAAACGGTAAACCAATGAATAAAGCACTGGTAGAATCACTAACGTCAGTAGCGTCGATGAGATAATACCGCCTATCACAACGGTGGCTAGCGGTCGCTGCACTTCAGCGCCCGTTCCGACATTGAGCGCCATCGGCACAAAACCAAGACTTGCCACTAGCGCTGTCATCATCACAGGGCGTAAACGTTGGCTTGCCCCCTGCTTAACGGCCTCTATTAGCTCTAGCCCTTGTAATTTAAGCTCTTTAATAAAGCTCAGCATCACCACGCCGTTTAGCACCGCAATTCCTGATAATGCAATAAAGCCTATCGCCGCTGAGATCGACAATGGCATATCACGCAATACTAAAGCCAATACGCCGCCTGTAAGTGCTAAAGGTACACCACTAAAAATGATGAGCGAGTCCCGCACGGAGCCAAAGGCGCTATATAACAGACCAAAAATAAGCAGCAGCGTTAATGGTACTAAAATCATTAAGCGATTCGATGCCGATTCTAGCTGCTCAAAAGTGCCGCCGTATTCACTCCAGTAACCACTAGGTAGCGCGAGCTCATCCGCCATCACTTGCTTAGTGTCTTGAATAAATGAGCCTAAATCACGTCCATCTACATTAGCGGTGACCACAACGTGGCGTTTACCACTTTGACGGTTGATTTGATTAGGCCCAACTTTAAAGTGCAGCTCTGCCACCTCACCTAACGGCACATAGCTTAAGTCGGGGTTAAGCTCGCTTGACAGTGCTATCGGGATATTGGCTAGCTTGTCGAGATCTTGGCTGATCTCATCGGCCATTCTCACCACCAGCTTAAAACGTCTATCACCTTCATAGATAAGCCCGACAGGTATGCCCGAGACGGCTGTTTGTAGCGCTTGCTGCACGTCAACAATCGTCAGCCCCAACAAGGCTAAATGATCGCGGTTAGGCTCGACCGATAACATTGGCAGACCAGACATTTGCTCAACGCGTACATCGGTTGCGCCATCTATACCTTGGAACAACCCGGCAGCGCGGTCACCCGCCTCTTTTAAGGTATCCAGATCATCGCCGTAGATCCGCAGTGCCACATCGGCGCGTACACCTGCGATTAACTCGTTAAAGCGCATTTCAATCGGCTGGGTAAACTCATAATTATTACCCGGCACTTGCTCCACCTGCTCACGAAGTTCATCAACAAATTGCGCCTTGCTCTTTGTCGGATCAGCCCACTGCGATCGTGGTTTGATGATTAAAATGGTATCGGCAACACTGGGCGGCATAGGGTCGGTTGCCACTTCTGGTGTGCCCACCTTTGAAAATACCCGCTCAACTTCATCAAGCTCACTTATTACTACTTCAAGCTTTTTTTGCATCTCAATCGATTGCTCAAGCCCAGTGCCGGTGATCCGCATGGCATGCATGGCGATATCTCCTTCATCGAGTTTTGGCAAAAATTCAGAACCTAAACGGCTCAGCTGAACACTGGTCACCATCATCAGCGCGATAGCGCCTGCAATGATAATAAAAGGACGTTTAAGCGAGAAAAACAGTACAGGCTCATAGACTTTACGTGCACCAGCCATCAGCCAGTTTTCTTTCTCGTTCACTTTACCTTTGACAAACAGTGCAATAGCCGCTGGCACAAAGGTGACCGAAAACAGTAAGGCACCGATCAGCGCCGCTACAACGGTGAAGGCCATTGGGTGGAACATTTTGCCTTCCACGCCGCTCAATGCAAATATCGGCAAGTAGACCAACATAATGATCAGTACACCAAACACCGCCGGGCGAAACACCTCTTTGGTCGCATCAGCAACCACTTTAATGCGCTCTTCAAGTACCAATAATCGACCATATTGATGTTGCGCCATGCCTAAGCGGCGCAGGGCATTTTCGACAATGATCACTGCGCCATCGACGATAATACCGAAATCAATCGCGCCAAGGCTCATCAAGTTGCCTGATACGCGATTGGCGCTCATCCCAGTTATGGCAAATAACATACTCAGGGGAATCACCAGCGCCGCAATCAGTGCGGCGCGGAAATTTCCTAGTAATGCAAACAGCACCACGATAACCAGCACTGCGCCTTCAAATAGGTTTTTCTCTACTGTTTCAATCGCTTTGTCAACCAAGGTTGTGCGATCGTACACCGCTTCTGCCACGATCCCCTTAGGCAAGCTTGCATTGACGAGCTGGAGTTTCTCTCCGACCTCTTTGGCCACTACGCGGCTGTTTTCACCCAGTAACATAAACGCGGTACCCAGCACGGTCTCTTCACCGTTTTGGCTGGCAGCGCCGGTGCGTAACTGCTTACCGTAGAATACGTCGGCAACATCGCCGATTCGCACAGGTGCGTCATCACGTTTAGTGACCACGACTTGGCGAATTGACTCAAGATCTTTAAGCTGCCCTGGAGAGCGAACTAGCCATTGCTCGCCGCGACGCTCAATATAACCGGCACCTACATTGCGGTTATTACGCTCAAGCGCGGTGATAACATCATCAACCGTCACCTTAAATGCCAACAACTTTGCAGGCACTGGCGCGACCTGATATTCACGCTCATAACCACCCAAACTATTGATTTCTGTAACGCCTTTCACTTTTACCAGCTGCGGGCGGATGATCCAGTCTTGAATGGTTCGTAGATCTTCAGCGTTATAAGGCGTGCCATCTTCTTTTGCCGCGCCCTCAAGAGCGCGAATAGAGTAAGTAAATACTTCGCCTAAACCACTGCTCACTGGGCCAAGCGCAGGCTCGGCTTCAGCTGGCAACTCGCTGCGAACGCCTTGCAAGCGCTCACTTATTTGCTGCCGCGCCCAGTAAATATCTGTGCCTTCATCAAATATAACCGTCACTTGTGATAAGCCATAACGCGAGATTGAGCGGGTGTAATCGAGGCTTGGGATCCCCGCCATCGCATTTTCAATCACATAGGTCAGCCTTTGCTCCGACTCAAGTGGTGAATAACCCGCAATCGCGGTGTTGATCTGTACTTGCACATTGGTGATGTCTGGCACTGCATCAATAGGCAGTTTGAGGGTGTTATAAACCCCTAATAGCGCGATGAGCAGTGTCATCGCGAGTACCAATAATCGCCGTTTAAGGGCGAATGAGATAATCGTATCCATATGGTTTCGTCCTTAGTGTACGTGCTTAGCGGCGTTTTTCATGATGTCAGCTTTAAGCAGGTAGCTGTTTTCAGTCACGTACTCAGCGTTTGGCTCAAGCCCTTCTAGCACTTCAACAAACTCACCATCTGATTCGCCCAGTGTTAGCATACGCGCCTCAAAGGTATTACCGTGCTTAACAAAAACCGTAGGCTTGTCATTAAAGGTTTGTAGAGCATCGGCACGAACCGCCAGAGCAACCTTCTTTGAACGCGTTTCGATATTAGCTTGCACATGCATACCCGGACGCCAGTGGCCGTCTGGGTTTGCGATAACCGCGCGCACTCGGGCAATATGGCCGCCGGTCATGACAGGTGCAATGTAACTAATCGTGCTAGTGGCTTTACCTTCGCTGTGGGTTTCATCGCTATTGCCGTGGTCATCATCACCAATCGTTACCTTTTGACCGAGCGATACACGCCCTAAGTTTTTTGGAAACGCCGACATATCAATCCACACTGTTGACAGATCGCTGACTCGCAGCAGTGCTTGGTTAAAAGTGCTATCACCTACCGATAGCATCTGCTCTGTGACTTGACCTTTGGCAGGGCTTTTAACGCTGTAACGCTGTAGTGTTGCTGAGTTTCTTACCGTGGCGAGCACTTGGCCTTTGTCTACAGTGTCACCGACCGTCACATTTAGCTGCTCGATGATCCCTGTATAAGGCGCTGATACACTAAACTGCTGGTCGGTTATGGCGCTCACCACGCCGAATAATCGGTCAACAAAATGAAGTGCTTGTGAGCCGCTTTTAGCGGTTTCAACACCCGATAATGCCAATAAGCGATCATTAATCGTTACTCGGCCGCTGTGGTTTTCATAGTGCCAATCATAATCATGATCTTTAAATGCGGCATGAACCTCAACATCAAATGAGTGTGGTTCGCGTACACTGGTTTGGCTGACAAGATACTGCTCTTCAGCGGTAAAACTGACCTTATCGATATCACCGCCTAAGCGGGTTAGCGTCACTGATAGCTTAACTGCATTAGGGTTAACGGGCTCACCTTTATAAAATGCGTATACACGCATCTCTGCTGGGATCCCAGATTCTGCCATAGTGATCTCTAGTGTAAAGTCTTCATGCTCCAACAATCGGCCGCCGTGTGGCCCCAGCTCTTGGTGCTCCTCCTCTTCCTCATGACCATGGCCATGATCGCCACTGGCATTTGCCATGCTAACAGGCATTAATATGCCAGCGGTTAATAGAGCGAATGATAAAAAAGTCGCTGCCAGCGGTGCAGATAAAACATTAAATGTAAGTTTCATTATCGATTTTCCATTGCCACAACAGGCTTTATGTTGGTGTTAGCGACAGTCATTGACTGCCCAGTCATACGCTCAATGGCAAGCAATGCCATATATACTGCCGTTTTTGCTTCAATCAGTTCGCGCTCAACACTGAACAGTTCTGCTTGTGCATCGGCAAGTTGCAGCACATTCGCTTGGCCTGTTTGGTAAGCAGATTGAGTATGTTGTTGTAGCTGCTTGGCTAGCGGAAGTACTTGCGCTTTTAACAACTGCGCGTGTTTAGCATTATTGAGCATTGATTGGTGCAGCTCTAACAAGGTCAGCTTAAGTTGCTCACGGACAAAGCGTTGTTGCTCATGGGCTTTATCTTCTTGCACTTTAGCCGCAAGAATATTGCCTTGATTTGGATTAGAAAATTGCAGTGGCATTGAAAAATTAACCATCAATGCACCGTCATCAAAACCTTCATCGCTTTTTACGCCAACGCCTAAGGTAATATCGGCCTTAGCTTTAGACTCTTCCATTCGACGCTTGGCAATCAGCACACGCTCAACACTGAGCAGTTGCAGATACTGCGGCGCAGTTTCAATGGCATTGAGCACACTTGCAGCCGTTGGCAACACCTGAAGTGGTACTAGCTCATCGTTAGCTGCGGTAAACTCAACTTTACTTGACCACATGGCTGCCAGCTTTTGTTTAGCGACGGTAAAGTCGCCGTCAATACGCTGCTTTAGCACTTTTGAGCGAATAAGGCGCAGCTGCATTTTACTGACATCGGCTGGGATCACCACGCCTGCGCTTGCGCGAGTTTTCATCGCGGCTAACGAGGCTTGTTCCCGTTCAATACGACTATCTATCCACGCTTGTAACGCCTGCAAACGCAGCAGCTGATAATAACGCTCTGTGGTTTGCGCTAGCACCTGTAGGCGAATGGATTCATAATCGCTTAACTGCTGTTTTTGGTCTGCTTGGGCGTAGTCGATGCGGCGCTGGCGTTTATCACCGAGCTCGATCAATTGGCTTAACACTAACTTGACTTCAGCGTTATCTATGCCTTGTTGATCTCCTGTACCAAGAATATTTTCTACACTCACCGATAACTCTGGGTTAGGGGTAATGCCAGCTTGCATTACCAGTGCTTCGCTTGCGCGCAAAGTGTAAGGAAACGGTTTCAGTGCAATATTGTGAAGCAATGCTTGCTCTAATGCCCAAGTGAGGCTGATCTTAGCCTCCGTTGTGGATCCTACTTTTTGCGCTTGCAACGAGGCTAAGGGTGATGATTCTGCAGCGGTGCTCTTGGTGCAATACAATGCAGCCATGCAGATCACCACGGTGAACAATGCTTTTTGGCATGTCACCAAGAAAATATTTTTATCGCTTATCACGAGAGAAAACTCCTGTTAGTTAAGTCATGCTTGCGTTAATTGCAGTAAAAACTGTTCTATAAGCAATGCATTAACTTATTGACTTGAGTTTAGATTTAGCACGTCAATGGCTGACTATCACCGATATTAAAATTGTTAACATTCAGCGTGCTAGTTAATCTAACAACTCAAAAATAATTCAATTAAACGAAACAGAAATTAACAATAAGGAGGGGGAATAGGCGGAGCGTCACTGCGATTTTGATAGCTAATCGCCAATAAGGTGAGATCTTCTACTACAGTCGATTTAGCCAAGGTGTTTAATTCAACAGGTGGATGGCACGCGGTGTGGAAGTCTCCATTGTAGGGTTCTTGCTCGCTCACTTCGACCATATGGAGACAGGTATTGACGTTATCACAGCACGCTTGTTGTTGATCTGCAGGCAAGCTGTTTTCAAAGCGCGGCGTTGTTTCACTGGCGTTTTGCTCAACATGCAGCACGTCTTCAGCCACGCAGGTAGGAAAAATTTGCGACACAAAAATCACCAGCAATAAAGCTAGCGTCAAATTAGATTTCAATATCGGCATTGATAGTCGTAAATTCAACAATAACGTCCCTAAAAACATAAACTGGCTGCTGTCAGACTCTTGCAGATAATAACTGCTTTTACCGCGCCGACATAGCCCTACAGGCAAAATGATTTACAAAACAAGCTGGAGATCGACAAGTAAGCTCATTTTTACAAGCTACTTTTACAAACTATTGGTTCTCATTAAACTCTCATTGCTAACGTTTAACTGCCTTTGGCTTTCGTGCAGGTTTCTTTGCTGTTGATTGCCCTTTGCTTCCTTTACGTGCATAAGACTTTTTCTTAAACGGTGCAGGGCTTTTCACTCCTTGCAACGCGGTGGGTAACACAGAGCCCGCTTGAGTAATGAGCTCATCAAGTTTGCTGATCAATGGCTGCATAAAGGCTTGGTATTGGATTTCTTTTCGGCTCATCGAGTCCAAGTTACTTTCCCACAATGCGGTCATATCAGGAGTGGTGGCGCTTTGAGGTAAGCTATTAATCAGCCCTTTACCCACATCAGTGGCGACAATGGCTTTACCCTGCCTCGTCAAAAAGCTGCGTTTAAATAACAACTCGATGATGCCGGCACGCGTCGCTTCAGTGCCGAGTCCATCAGTGTCTTTAAGGATTTTGCGGATCTCAGGGTCGGTAACAAAGCGGCTAATGCCTGTCATTGCGCTTAAAAGCGTCGCATCAGTAAAATGCTTAGGCGGCTGAGTGTGTTTTTCTAATAATTCACCTCGGTCACAAAACAGAATTTGGCCTTTTGTTAATGGTGGAATAGTTGCTAACTCTTCTTCATCTTGCCCATTAGCCTCCACGCTGGTGTTAGCTTTACTGTGCTTTAGCAACTGCTTCCAACCTTTAGCGCCCTCCTGCTTGGCTTTAGTCTTAAATAATCCACCCGCGATAATAATTTCCACCACCGTTTCTTTGTACTGATAAGCACCATAGAACTGCATCAAATATTGACGAGCGACTTGCAGGTATATTTGCTTCTCAGCAGGGCTTAGGCCGCTTAAGTTGGCCACTTTTTCTGTGGGAATAATCGCATGGTGAGCATCGACTTTTTTGTCATTCCACGCTTTTGATTTAAGCTTGGCGTTGGGCGCGTCTATGCCTTGGGTCAGTTCTGGCGCACCTTGGTTAATGGTGCTTATAACGCTTGGGGCCATAGCATGTTGCTCTTGTGGCAAGTATCGGCTATCGGATCGCGGATAGGTGATAAGCTTGTGCCGCTCATACAGCGCCTGACACGTATCTAGCACTGTTTTTGCGCTCATACCAAAGCGTTTAGCCGCATCAATTTGTAAACTGGATAAATTATAAGGCAAAGGAGCATTTTGTTTTTTGTCTTGCGCGGTGATCTTATCCACTGTCGCCCCCTGGCCACTAATACGCCCCACCACATTTTGCGCCAACCCTTTAGCCAATACCCGTCCATCTTCGTCCATATAAGGCTGGCAGGCTTCACTGGGTTGCCATTTGGCGCTGAAGGTTTGCTGCTGCTCTGCCGTTAAATGCGCCAATACTTCAAAAAAGGGTTTAGAGACAAAATGGGCGATCTCTTCATCTTTGCGCACCACTAAGCCCAGTAACGGTGTTTGCACTCGCCCGACCGACAGTACGCCTTGATAGCCCACTTTTCGCCCTTGAAGGGTGTAGGCGCGAGTCATGTTCATGCCATAAAGCCAGTCGGCGCGTGAACGCGCTAAGGCTGACGTTGATAGCGGAATAAATTCTCGGTTAAGCCGTAATTGATTTAAGGCGCGTTTTACCGCTTGAGGGTTTAAATCACTAATGAGCAGTCTTTTCGCTTGTGTTAATTTAGCGCCCTTCACGCCTAAATGAGCAATTATTTCATCAACCAGCAACTGCCCTTCTCTATCTGGATCGCCTGCGTTGACCAGCTGTGTCGCTTCTTTAACTAAGCCTCTTAACACTGAGATCTGAGCGCGCATCTTATATTTGGGTTTCATCTTCCACACATCTGGCACGATTGGCAGATGTTCAAATTTCCATGATTTATATTCTGGCGCGTAAGCATCGGGCTCAGCTTGCTCTAATAGATGTCCCACACACCATGACACACAATCACCATTGGCGGCGCGTATAAAGCCCTCGCCTTTTTTAAGTGGCTTGGGCAATACGTCGGCAATTGCACGACCTAAACTGGGTTTCTCGGCGATGTATAAAATCATGGCTTGTTAATAATTACTGTATAAATTAACAGTAACTTTAACCTGACATGTTAAAAGGTGCAATAAAAAGTGGTTTACGCGCGCAAAGAAGGTAAACTCTATTGAGAATGATTCCTATTTAATATTTTGTATCATCTATTATCACGGAGAGATAACATGCTGACGACCATGACAAGCCCAGGAGTTAGGCCGAGTAAACTGTTGCTTTTTCATGTTTTACTTGTCACTGCTTGGGTCATTCTAGCGGCGCCTTTGCTGTCACCACATCGCACGATAGAGCCTTTTATACTTGTCAGCCTGATTATTGTGCTGAGCTGCATTAACACGTTACTGAGCTTTAAGCGGCAACATGGGCTGTCGAAGGTGGCTTACACGCTGTTATTTTTAAGTTGGATGTTGCTATGGTGTCAGCAGCTTTGGTATTTATAATCGGCGCCATTGAGGCATAAAAAAACCGAGTTTGCACTCGGTTTTTTTATGCGCTTAACTAATTAAGGATGACACACATTGTGCATTTCTAGATTAGTCCCAATGTCTTTACTGCGATTGGCTTTAGCATCATCATTACGCAACTGAGTAATATGATCTAAATACGCTTGATCAACATCATTAGTCACGTACTTGCCGTCAAATACTGATGTTTCAAAACGCTTAATCGCTGGGTTTTCTTGACGCACCGCTTCAATTAGATCAGGCAGAGATTGGAAAATCATGCCATCAGCGCCAATGAGCTTAGTGATCTCTTCAACGTCACGACCATGAGCAATAAGCTCATTGGTCGTTGGCATATCGATACCGTAAACATTCGGGAAACGAATTTCCGGTGCCGCTGAAGCAAAGTATACTTTCTTCGCGCCGGCATCACGTGCCATTTCGATGATCTGCTCAGATGTTGTTCCGCGCACAATCGAATCATCCACTAATAGGACATTTTTGCCCTTAAATTCAGCGCCAATGGCATTGAGCTTACGACGGACTGATTTTTTACGCTCTTGTTGACCCGGCATAATAAAGGTACGGCCAATGTAGCGGTTTTTAACAAAGCCTTGGCGGTAGGGTAAGTCCATATTGCGCGCAATTTCCAGGGCAATATCACACGAGGTTTCTGGAATTGGTATAACCACGTCAATATCGTGATCTTCCCATTCTTTTTTGATTTTCTCACCAAGCATGGTGCCCATGTTCACGCGGCTGCTATACACAGAGATATTGTCGATAGTCGAATCTGGACGAGCAAAGTAAACGAATTCGAAAATACACGGCGCGTAGCTTGGGGTGTGTGCACATTGGCGTGTAAATAGCTCACCTTCTAAGGTGATATATACCGCTTCACCCGGCGCAACATCACGCATAAACTCAAATCCGACGGCATCAAGCGCAACGCTTTCAGAGGCGACCATGTACTCTGTGCCAGTGTCAGTTTCATGTTTGCCAATCACAAGTGGACGAATACCAAAAGGATCTCTAAATGCCATTAAACCATGGCCGATCACCATCGCACATACTGCGTAAGCGCCGCGAGCAATCTCGTGTACTTTGCTAATCGCTTTGAACACATCATCAGAAGACAAATGTTGAGTGGTTGTGTGTTGTAGCTCATCTGCCAGTAAGTTAAGCAACACTTCAGAGTCTGAGGTTGTGCTGACATGGCGACGCTGTTGAAGTAAACGCTCACGCAATTGAACAGTGTTAGTTAGGTTACCGTTATGCGCTAATGAGATCCCAAAAGGCGAGTTAACATAAAACGGCTGCGCTTCTGAGGCACTGGAGCTGCCCGCGGTTGGATAACGCACATGGCCAATACCTGAATGACCTTGCAAGCGCTGCATATGTTTGGCTTCAAATACGTCTTTAACTAAGCCATTGGCTTTTCGTAATCTAAACGCGTATCCGTCTACGGTCACGATGCCAGCAGCATCCTGTCCACGATGCTGAAGCACAGTCAAGGCATCGTAAATGGTTTGATTAACCGATGACTGACCAACTATTCCGACAATACCACACATGGGTAAGCTTCCTCATTGTAAGATGTTCTATTATTTAAATATTTTTGTTTCTTCCAAGTTAGTTCTTGGTTGAAGTCCAAATAATGCTTTAGTGCATTTTATATTTTGGGTACAAAGCTTGAGGTGTTTTCCAAGTGGTCAAAAAACCATTGAATTACCACACCAAATTCGGGCACAAGCTGAGAGTTATGCCACCAATTAGTATTAGGCGCGCCGGTAAACGCATCTAAAAAAAACAGTATTGCGCTTACGATCAAAGCGCCTCGAAGTGCACCAAAGCATAAACCAAGCACGCGATCGGTACCTGACAGCCCGGTTTTTTCGACCAATTGATTGATGATGTAGTTAATCATTGCCCCTAAAATAAGCGTGCAAATGAATAAAATTGCCACCGCCACACCATTGCGTAGCAACTCATCTTGGATCCCGGTTAAATAAGTGGCAAGTTGAAGGTAAAACTGACTTGCGATAAAAAATGCGGCAAACCAGACCACCAGCGACATGGCTTCTTTGACAAAGCCTCGGACCAAACTTATGACAGCTGATAGTCCAATAACGATAATGATGGCGTAATCAATCCAAACCATTAAAAAAGATATCCAATATAGGGGGTTGAAGACGGCGCGATTCTATCAGAGACCAGATTATTTAACACGCTTTGTAAACGAAATAACGCTTTCTCTGAAAAGGACAATCGCACCTTGTTATTTTTCTACCGGGTTATAGGCCACAATACGGCCTTTTAACGCTGTCAATTGCTCTATCTGCGCGTGGATTTTCTGTAACTGAGCTTTAGACACGTTAGGCCCAACAAACACTTTTGTCAGTTGGCCATCGATGGGCCTAGTGGGTAACGTATACGCAGTAAACTTTTTATCTTGTAGACGTTTAACCAGTATTTGTGCATTCTTAGCTTTATTGAAACTGCCCAGTTGAATTGTCCATGCTTTGGGCGCATGAGCAACACTGTCTACAACCTCAGTGGCTGTCTGCGGCTTATGCTCCGTTGGGCTATCACGTTTTGGCGCAGTTTCAATCTGCCAACTGTCATCCTTTTCAACCTTGTCGGTTTTTTGTTCCTCTTGCACCTGCGCGTTGAGATCTTGCGGCGGTAATGGGGTTGGTTTGACTTGAGGCCGCAAGGGGATCTGCGAGAATTGCTCTTCTTGCCGCTGCTTTTTACCGTCCAAAATGTCAGGCAAAAAAATCACGCTCAATGCGACAATAACAATGACGCCTACAAGGCGGTGCTGAAAATGACTAGACAAAATGCTCTCCCTTAAATAACGCTTTAGCTCCTGCTACGGTGTAAAATGAGCCAAAAATAATGATCACATCATCCGCGTTAGCGACTTGTTTAACCGCCTGCCAAGCGGCGGCAATATCTTGAAAACAACTGCCATGGCTTGGCGTGGGTAACTGCGCTTGTAACGCTAGCGCACTGGCGCCACGCGGTCCGTCTAAATCGGTAAAATACCAGTGCGTCACCTCTTTTGCCATCTCGGCAAGCACAGCGGCACTATCTTTATCTTTTAACATACCACACACTGCAAATAAGCGCTTTGGCTTTAGTGCTCGCACTCTGCTGCATAAATAGCGCGCAGCATGTGGATTGTGGGCAACATCCACCATGACACAGGGGTTATCTGATAATTGCTCTAATCGTCCGGCCAATTGCGTATGACCCACCACATCTGCGACAAGCTGCGCAGTAATGTCTGGACATAAGTGCTCTAATACTGCAATGGCGGTTGCGGCATTAGGAAGCGGAAGCTTAGGAAAAGGCAAAGCGTTTAACTCGAACGTTCGCCCACGATAATGCCAACTGGAGTCTGCCTCCGTTGCATTAAACGCTTGCCCGACTCGATAAAGCTTCGCACCAATGCGCTGCGCATAATCGATAAGGGTGTGTGGGCAATCCACTTCCCCGACGATGGCTGGACGCCCCGCTCTAAAAATGCCGGCTTTTTCTGCGGCCACTAACTCACGAGTATCACCTAAATACTCTTGATGATCTAAATCTATTGAGGTGATCACGCTGATATCGGCGTCAATGATGTTAGTGGCATCCAGCCGACCACCAAGGCCGACTTCAAGCAAAATAACATCGAGTTTTTCACGCTTAAATAGCACTAAGCCTGCCAGTGTTGCATACTCAAAAAAGCTCAGCGAGATCTCAGCTCTAGCAGATTCTATCGCCTCAAATGCACTGACTAACGCTGCATCTGTGGCATCGACGCCATTAATGCGTACCCGCTCATTATAATTGAGCAAATGAGGTGAGCTATACACGCCCACGGTGTGACCTGTCAGTTTAAGCGCCGCTTCTATCAACGCGCAGGTGGTGCCTTTACCATTGGTGCCCGCGACGGTTACCACTTTGGTTTCGCCTTGTGCGGTTAACGATAAACGCTTAGCCACTTCAGAAACGCGCGCCAGCCCCATGTCAATCTCTGTGAAATGGACAGCCAACAAATAGTCAAGCCAGACGTTTAAAGGAGAATTTGCTGTCGGTGCAATATGTTTCATCGATTCGATCACTGAATTAATCCAACATGAACAGTGGACCTAAAGCTAACTTAGGTAACTGAAAGTGTTCTGGGTAGGTGACGTCAACCAAATATAACCCGTTTGGCTGCGCTGTTGCGGCGGCTTTTGATCTGTCTTTAAGGGCCAATAAGGTATTTACCCACTCTTTAGGTTGGTTCCCTTTGCCTATCTCTAATAATGTCCCGACAATGTTACGCACCATGTGATGCAAAAACGCATTGGCTTTAATATCTACACAAATATACATTCCTTGGCGCGTCACATTAACTTCATGGATCTCACGAAAAGGTGTTTTAGATTGGCATTGTAAGGCTCTAAAACTGGTAAAGTCATGCTCGCCAACAAACAACTGCGCCGCTTGATGCATTTTGTTTTCGTCAATGTCACCACGGTAATGACTCACACCACTGCGTAAAATGCCTGGCCGTAATTGGTGGTTGTAGATCATATAGCGATAACGTCGTGCGGTCGCTGAAAAACGCGCATGAAACGTGTCATCAACCACTTTAACCCAGCGCACCGCAATATCATCCGGCAGATTAACATTAGCCCCTAACGTCCAAGCTGTTTCTTTACGAATAGCCGTGGTATCAAAATGAACCACCTGCCCTGTGCCATGCACACCAGTGTCTGTTCTGCCTGCACATTGAACCGTGATAGGCTCATTAGCCACCTTAGAGAGCGCTTTTTCTAGTTGCCCTTGCACAGAATCGACATCAAGCTGGCGCTGCCAACCGTAATAGCGACTGCCATCGTATTCTATCCCTAACGCAACCCGCATCACACACCTCGTTATCTTATTCAAATATACTTGTCATCACTGCACGTAATCGCGTTGCGTGATCAACAACCAAAATCATTTAATAGCCGGCGATTCTAGCATAATCGCGCCAAACGATAAGCATAAAAAAGGCGCCTTGGGCGCCGTTTTAATAGGATTGTTTAGACTAAGGCTTTTATTAATTGGCCTGCTTCGGCTTGTTGCCTTCCATTGCCATCCGTTTCTACTTCTCTAAGCAGCGCAATTGCACTGTCATTGTCGTCGATCTCAATATAAGCACGGGCTAAATCAAGTTTAGCATTGATGGTATTTTCAGCGTCGTCTACATCAACCATGGAGTGTGTGTCCATTAGTGCGTCCAACTCGCCCATGTCAACATCGAGTTCTTTATAAAGATCCGTGTCGAGCACTTCTTCTTCGGCTTCATTGAGCAACATATCTATATCAATAAAGTTATTATCTTGCTGAAAATCCGCGAGTTCATCTTCGCCGCTGTGTTGCTCTAAGGCTTCAATTTTACTGTTATTGAGTGCCGCGAGTGCGGCATCAACGATCTGTTGCTCATCGCTCTCTCGTTGCGGATCGCTAGCCGAAAGTGCGTTAAGCAACTCACCACCATTGAATGTCTCTGTAGGTGTTGTATCCCACTCTACTGTATGTGTGCTGAGATCAGCTGAAGGCTGCTCGTCCAAAACAGACTGATTATGGCTATGATTTTGCTCACGCTCCGGTGCAGCGGCGGTGTCATCACTGCGCAAGCTCGACTCTTCGATCGGCGCGGGTGACTCTAGCTCAGGAAAAATATCGTCAAGTGAGGCATGCTCATCATTGCTCTGCGGCGCAGGAGCATTCACAGCTTCATCAAGTGGATCTGTCGTTATTGGACGGTGGAGATCGACGGGTGCTTCAAGCTCGGCCAGCAAAATATCAAGCTCGTTATCCAGGTTGGCGTGGCTGCTCTGCTCAATGTTCTCATCAAGTTCAGCTGCGATCTCTAATGGGAGCTCTAGCTCTGCGGCGATTTCATCCGCAAGCGCGTCAATGTCATTATCTGTTTGCTCAGTGATGGACGGTTCTGCGCTATCAAATTCGGCAAGCAACCGATCTAACTCATCTTGCTTGGGATCATTATTTGTTACCGCATCTGTAGGCGTACCTGTCGTCAATGTCTCAGCAAGATCCGAGCCTAACTCGTTACCATCGACCGCTACTGGTGGTTGCTCTTCAGTTGTAGTTGGCAATAAATCATCTTGCTCTTCCATGGCCTCAGCCCACAACTCGTCTAACGATAAGCCTTCATCAACCGCCTCTTCGACAATAAAGTCGGTGCCTTCAGTCTCTGCGGTGGCTGGTTGCTCAACGGATAGCTGTACCGGCTCCACTTGCTCAGGATCTAACTGTACGACGTCGGCAGGATTAAAATCGTGATCGCTGTTGTCTGCTGTCACATTATGTTCAGGCGTGATCTCGGCTTCGCCGCCCAACTCTTCGGCCTCTTCTGTCATGTCATTGACAGCGTCGGTACGCCTGCGGATCACCCACCACACAAGCCCCAATGCTAATATTGCGGGTAGTACGGCGCCCAAAAGCAATAACCAAACGTTATCCATCAGTGAGCGCCACAGCGTCGACTCGGGCGCCGGTTTTGGCTGAGTGAGCCCTTCGATAATTTTTTGCTTGGCGGCCAACTCGTTATTAAGGGCTGAGTTTTCAGCGGCGCTATCTTGTAACGATTGTTTTAATAATGCATTTTCAGCTTGTAAACGGGCGACTTCAGCTTGTAATGCTTTGATATCAGTTGCTTGAACCACATTGGCGTCCGCCGCGCGGGCTAATTCATCAGTCAATGACAAATGATGTGCTTGTGCCAATTCCAGTTTTTCTGTCAATAACTGCACTTTTGCTGTTAATGCATTGGTTTTAGGAGCCGATGGACGAATGGCAGCCGGTGTGACGGGCCGTTGGGCTTGATTATTCCAGCCACGATCGTTATTTTCAGCGCGTGCTTTAGCGTTGGCTTTTGAGATCTGCGCAATCACATCTTTTGATGGGATCAACAAGATCATGCCTCGCTCTAAACTATTGTAATTTTTACCGCTAAAAGCATGCGGGTTCGCATCATATAACGCCGACATCACTTGATAAACTGTCACGCTAGGATCAGGTTTAACTTTTTGGGCTATGCTCCAAAAAGTGTCAGATGACGTCGTTGGACCATATTGACGTTTAACCGGTTTAACTTGCCCTTCAGGCCCGGTAATGCTCAATGGTGTTAATGTTTCTGCCTGAGTCACAGGCGTAACAAAAGCTGCCAAGACAACAGAGAATAAGCCAACGAGGTATGAAGTGTGAAAGTTCATCAATCTTTCCCTTTGAAGCGTAAAAGTGACTTGTGACGACCAGCTTTAGGCAATTGTATTTATTAAGATTACTATAAACTATAGTAAGTAACCCTGCTACTATTGACAACTTTAAAACATAAAAAAGCCCACATAACGCGGGCTTTTCGAGCAATAACGCCTAAGGCTTAATAAGCTTAGTAATAGTCGCGGATCAACACTTCAGCGATCTGCACACTGTTCAATGCGGCGCCTTTACGGATATTATCTGAAACAACCCAAAGGTTTATACCGTTGTCATGAGAGATATCTTTACGCACACGTCCAACATAAACAGGATCGGTTCCCGCCCCGTCATCAACTGCGGTAGGATATTGTTCATCAGACTCGAATAATTCAACCCCTGGCGCTCCACGCAGCACGGCTTTGACATCTTCAGCATCTACAGCTTGCAGTGTTTCAAGATGAATCGCTTCTGAATGACCATAAAAAACGGGTACACGTACAGCTGTAGGATTAACAACGATAGACTCATCGCCAAAGATTTTTTGCGTTTCCCACACCATTTTCATTTCTTCTTTGGTGTAACCATTATCCATAAACTTATCAATTTGCGGTAATACGTTAAACGCAATTTGCTTAGAATATGTTTTTGGCTCAACGGGCAAACCTTGCAATAACTTTGAACATTGAGTAGCCAGTTCTTCAACTGATTGCTTACCCGAACCTGAAACTGACTGGTACGTTGCGACGTTAATACGCGAGATCCCATAAGCGTCATGAATAGGTTTTAATGCCACTAACATTTGAATCGTTGAGCAGTTAGGGTTAGCAATGATATTGCGATTTCTAAAATCAGCAATCGCTTCTGGGTTCACTTCTGGTACCACGAGCGGTACGTCAATGTCATATCTAAAGTGTGACGTGTTATCAATCACCACGCAGCCATTTTCAGCTGCAATGGGTGCCCATTTTTCAGACACATCGCCACCCGCTGAAAAGAAACCAATTTGAGCCTGTGACCAGTCAAAGGTATCTACATCTAAAATCTCGACCTGTTTACCGTGGAAGCTGACCGTATTACCGGCGCTACGACTGCTGGCTAGAGGGTACAAATTTGCAACCGGAAAATTGCGCTCTTCGAGGATCTCTATCATTGTTTGACCCACTGCGCCCGATGCACCTAATACGACAACATTATATTCCTGCGACATAATTACAGCTCGACTCCTGAAAACCCTAAATTGGATAACCAATTTACATCAGTTTGCCCTGCTGTGCCTACCTTTAATGCACTAAATTCACGACGATGCTTGTGATTTTTTCTCATGTCATCAAAGCCAGCTTGATCTTGTACTTTTTTTCTGAATAAATCGTCGTCGTCACGCAGATTATAAACAAATCGAGACAGCTGCAATAACGCCCGTTCATCAGGTTGTGAGGCCAATAATAATTGCTCACTCCATAGCGGAGGAAGTAATAATGCTAATGATTTATCAGCCTCAATACCCAGTACCTTGCTTAATTGCTGGTATAAGATAAAGGTTCCTCTGGCTTTGCCTTCCAATGAGTAACCGGCAATGTGTGGAGTACAAAACTCTATATGTGGGATCAATGCCGCCATAGGGTTAGGCTCACCTTCCCACACATCCAACACCACTTTGACATCTTCTCTTTGTTGTTTAAATGCGATTAAAGCATGATTGTCAATCACTTCTCCACGGCAACAATTCAATAGCCATGCATGCTCACGCAAGCAATTTAGCCTGGCTTCATCAAATAAATACCGTGTTTTATGGGGTCCTGTTTTAGTGATAGGCACATGTAAACTGATCACATCACAGCGCTCGATAAGGGTGTCCAAAGATACAAAACCTCGTGGATCACCTTGCTCTGCTAACACAGGATCGCACAACAAGACCTTCACGCCATATGCCTCAAGACACGTTGCAACCGCGCTACCAGTATTACCGGCGCCCACAATCCCCACCACTTTATTTTTTAACGGGCTGTTAAAGCGCTGAGCAAGCTCCAGCATAGCAATAAACGCAAACTCACCCACCGCAGTGGCATTACAGCCTGGTGCATTAGAAAAAGCAATGTTACGTCGGGCAAGGTAATCTAAATCAATATGATCCGTCCCGATGGTTGCACTGCCAACGAATTTAATGTTCTCATTAGCTTGCAGCAACTCTTGATCCACTTTTGTGACTGAACGTACGAGCAATACATCAGCGTCTTTCGCTTGCTCTGCGGTTAACGTCCTGCCATTAATGGTTTCAATGGTGCCTAAATCACCAAATAATGGCTGCACATAAGGCATGTTTTCATCAGCGAGGATTTTCATTGTGGTTCCCAAAGTCAACTGGAGGCGTAAAGCAGGCATTCTAACAAGATGATAATGAATTGAAAATCAAGCCGCGGTGATTTTCAAGTTTACGCCTTAAAAGAATTCGGCGGCGCTAATGTTGCTTCATCAGGCATTTACAGATCAAGTCGTGGTGACGGGGTTATATTCACCGCAGCCGCCCTTCCCACTATAACAAGCATGTTTATATCGCAAATAGCACAGCTTATAAAGCTGTATTACAGTATGGAGCTGGCTTCATGTTAGGCATATTTTAAGTCATGCCGTACTGCTCTGAAATCCAAATGGTAGTTGACTCCCTGCTCAAAACAAGCTTGAACTTTGGGAGGCGTTATG
>JAOIUG010000022.1 GCA_028223395.1 Shewanella sp. | reverse complement strand
TTGCCTTGGAACGAGCGCTATAGTACGGTCGATAGCGCATTGGTGCAAGTAAAAAAACACACTTTATTGTTAAGTGCTGGTTTGCTGCGCAACTTGTATGCAGTTTAAGCGTATTATAAGCTCAAAGCTGATAATACCTTATACTAATAGCGTTGAAGCTTCTCTTTTCTGGATGAACTTCAACCGCATAGCAAATAAAACTGCTGCAGTCGTCAGCCCTGCAATTAAGCCGATCCAAAAGCCTTGGGCCCCCATCGCTGGACGTAAGAGGTTTGTTCGGGCCAGCGTGTAACCGAGTGTCATGCCTACCGCCCAGTAGGATACCAGTGTGATATAAAAAGCGCTCCGGGTATCTTTATATCCGCGCAAGGCGCCAGCTGTCACGACTTGAATTGCATCTGAGAGCTGATAGATAGCGGCAAAGATCATGAGGCTTACTGCTAATGTGATCGCCTCAGGGTTATCATTATAAAGTAAAGCTATTTCTCGTCTAAAGAGTAGGGTTATTATCGCGGTAAACGCCGCAAGTGAAAATGAGATGATGAGCCCTAACCGAGTGATCATCGCGGCGATCTCGGGCTTATTTTGCCCTAAGTAGTAGCCAACACGAATAGAGACGGCAATACCGATAGATAGTGGCAACATAAAAACAATGGACGAAAAGTTAAGAGCAATTTGGTGACCCGCCACAACGGTAGCGCCCAAAGGCGCGAGTAACAATGCAATAATGGCAAATAGACTCACTTCAAAAAACAATGCCATCGCGATGGGAATACCATGCTTGATCATGTCGAGCATAGTGCGTAAATCGGGTCGATGAAAAGCGCTAAAAGGTGCAAGGTCAGCAAATTTGGGGTGACATTGCATGTAAATGACCATGGCAATTAACATTGCCCAAAACACTAAGGCTGTTGCGACCCCACAACCCGCGCCGCCCATTGCGGGCATACCTAAATGACCATAAATAAAGAGGTAGTTAGCTGGAATGTTAACTGCAAGCCCAACAAAGCCGATGACCATTGTCGGTAAGGTATAAGAGATCCCTTCACTGCAGCCTCTGAGCACTTGATATAACACAAAAGCAGGCACGCCCCATATAAAGGCATTGAGATAACCCACACTAAGCGTGGCTAACTGCGGCTCTAGATCCATCAGTGCGAGAATATTTTCAGCAAATGCGAGAAACAACATCACACCAATACTGCCGATTATGGCAATATAAGCAGCTTGGAAGGCTAAAGGTTGTATTGCGTGTTGACGTTCAGCACCATGGTGATGAGCAAATACAGGCGTAAATGCCATGAGTAGGCCCTGCACAAAAAGCAATGCAGGCAGCCACAGACTAGAGCCTATCGCAACCGCGGCCATATCAACGGCACTGACACGTCCAGCCATGACGGTATCAATAAAGCCCATCATGGTTTGAGTGATCTGTGCAACTAACACTGGCAATGCTAATTGAATTAATCGTTTGGCCTGAAAGCCGGCATGGTTCATTAATAGTGCCCTTAAATAGCGATGAGAAATCAAAATGTTTACAGGTATCGTTCAAGCAACATGTGAAGTCGAGGCGATAGAGAAAAAGCCGGGTTTAAATACGTTGCAAGTTGCCCTCACGCCGGACCTGCGTGAGGGACTGGCAATAGGAGCAAGTGTCGCAAATAACGGTGTTTGTTTAACGGTGACCAAGCTGGAGGATAATAGGGTTTTTTTTGATGTAATGGAAGAGACACTTAAGCTTACTAATCTGGCCACTTTGTGTGTGGGCTCACAGATCAACATTGAACGTTCGTTAACCTTTGGCAGTGAGATCGGTGGACACTTGTTGTCGGGGCATATACAGACGCAAGCTATTTTGACATCAGTGAGTCAAACGGACTCACATTATGATCTTTGTCTCTGCGTTGATCCTCAATGGATGCACTATATCCTTTATAAGGGATTTATTGGGGTTAATGGGTGTAGCCTGACGGTAGGGCAGGTGACAGCAACGGATTTCATGCTGCATTTGATCCCGGAAACGTTAAAATTAACCAACTTAGCGTGCTATAAGGTGGGTGATAAACTCAATATCGAGATCGACAGCCAAACGCAGGCGATTGTTGATACGGTTGAACGAGTATTAGCCAAACGGGCAGAGTGTGAATGATCACCGATGACTCGCTCACTTGTTCACACTCACGGTATATTCGAGTTGACTGTTTAAGCACCTGTAAATCCTACGGCACTGCGTCCACCATCAACAGCGATGATTTGACCTGATACATATGAGGCATTGACTAAATAGGCAACTAATTTAGCAATGTCATCAGCCTGGCCTAATCGAGCCAAGGGGATGTCGGCTAACACATGCTGTTGATCGTGCTCAGTCGAGTGTGTAGGCCAAAGGATCGCACCGGGGGCAATGCCATTAACGCGGATCTCCGGTGCCAGTTCTTGGGCTAATGATAATGTTGCCATTTCTAAAGCGGCTTTTGACATGCAATACAAGCCATGATCTTTTAAAGGACGTTTGGCATGGATATCAATTAAATTAATGATAACGCCATGCTGCTGTTTTAGAGTCGGTGCGAGTTGTTCAGCTAGAAAGTACGGGGCAAGAAGGTTGGTGGCAAGTAATTGCTGCGCCTGAAGGTAGTCCGTTTTACCCAGCGGGGTCGGGTAAAATGCCGATGCATTATTCACCAACACGTGGATAGCGAGTGCTTGAGTGTTAAGTGCAAAGATAAACCGCTCAAGATCAGTTTGGTTGTTCAGTTCGGCCTGCATAATAATTGCAGAGTGAGGCCTTAGAGTATTTAGTGCTGATTGTAGCAATCGTGCTTCATCGCAAGACTGACTGTAATGAATAACAATGTTGAAGCCATCTTGGTGCAATTGATGTGCAATACTACATCCTATTCGTTTTGCCGCTCCGGTGATCAGTGCCCATTTATCCATTGTTATCTGCCATTCACTTCATCAATATGCGTTATTATGACCTCATGTGAAGGATGTTCACAGTCATTGTGCACATTATCTTATCTTTATTCTGCCCATGTAGACGCTTGTGGCTTGTTAGCCTTATGACGTTCGCTGCGCTCAGACAATAATATTTGCCATGGGATGACCGTTTGTTGTTGGCTTTCTTGTGCAAAGAGCGAAAGCATTGTGTGTGTTATTTGCTGATCTATGTCCGCTTTTAGCTGTGCTTTGTCAATATCAGTTGGAGAGACAGCAGGGTTGACAGTCAAACTGCTCTGTACAATTGCCGCAGTTAATAAGACGATGTTAATCATGATGAACTCCTTATATTAAGACGGGACTAGCCTAACGCGCTTAGATGAATAAAAAGTGACAGTTTCAAGCACTTTAAACGCAAATTTCTTATGCCATAAATTAGATAAACTAATCGCAGGTAACGCTTGCATCTATTGGTTGCAATCACTTAAAATCACATCGCTTACGCGTTGGAAAACATAGACTCCTGTACGGTCTTGTCCCATTCGCGAACAACCTCAACTTATTAAACCCAAGTGGCCCTACGTGGGGGTCACCACTGGAAAAGGAACAATCATGCCTGTAATTACACTTCCTGATGGAAGCAAACGTGAGTTTGCTCAACCCGTTTCGACTTTAGATGTCGCTGCTGATATTGGTCCCGGTCTTGCAAAAGCTTGTATTGCTGGGCGTGTTAATGGTGAGCTGAAAGATGCTTGCGATATTATTGATACCGATTCTGAGCTGTCTATCATCACCGCTAAAGATGAAGAGGGGGTAGAGATCCTTCGCCATTCTTGTGCACACTTATTGGGTCACGCTTTTAAGCAGCTGTGGCCAGAAGCTAAAATGGCGATTGGTCCCGTTATCGATAAAGGCTTTTACTACGATATCGATTTGGATCATAAATTAACCCAGGAAGATATTGATGCGCTACAAAAGCGCATGGCTCAACTTGCTAAAACGAACTATGCAGTCGATAAGCGTGTCGTTAGCTGGCAAGAAGCGCGTGATACCTTTGAAGCTCGTGGTGAGAGCTACAAAATTGAAATTCTGGATGAGAACATCAGCCAAGATGCGACTCCAGCGCTTTACCACCATGAAGAATATGTCGACATGTGTCGCGGCCCACATGTTCCCAACATGAAGTTTTGCCAACACTTTAAGTTAATGAGCGTTGCCGGTGCATATTGGCGTGGTAATTCTGATAACAAAATGCTGCAACGTATATACGGCACCGCTTGGGCAGATAAGAAAGCATTAAAAGTGCACCTTAACCGTCTTGAAGAAGCCGCCAAGCGTGATCACCGTAAAATTGGTAAGCAACTTGATTTGTACCATATGCAAGAAGAAGCACCGGGTATGGTGTTTTGGCACAATGACGGCTGGAGCTTATTCTTAGAGCTTGAAAAATTCATTCGCCAAAAGCTTGGCCAATATACTTACCAAGAAGTTAAAGGTCCGTTAATGATGGACCGTGTATTGTGGGAACGCTCAGGTCACTGGGATAAGTACGCTGACGGCATGTTCACCACTAACTCTGAGAATCGTGAATACGCCATTAAGCCAATGAACTGCCCAGGGCACGTTCAAATTTTCAACCAAGGCCTTAAATCTTATCGTGACTTACCGTTACGCATGGCTGAATTCGGTTGTTGTCACCGTAATGAACCATCAGGTTCGCTACATGGATTAATGCGAGTGCGTGGATTTACCCAAGACGATGCACACGTATTTTGTACAGAAGATCAGGTGCAGCAAGAAGTCGGTGCATGTATCCAAATGGTGTATGACACATACGAAACATTTGGATTCAAGAATATTGTGGTGAAGTTGTCTACTCGACCTGAAAAACGGATCGGCGACGATGCGATGTGGGATCGTGCTGAAGAAGCCTTAAAGCAAGCACTTAAAGCACATGATATCGAGTTTGAGATTTTACCAGGTGAGGGCGCATTTTACGGGCCTAAGATTGAGTTCACACTTCACGACTGTTTAGATCGTGCATGGCAGTGTGGAACGGTACAATTAGATTACGCCTTACCGGGTCGTTTAGGCGCAACTTATGTGGCCGAAGATAACAGCCGTCAAACGCCAGTGATGATCCATCGCGCGATTTTAGGATCATTAGAGCGCTTCTTAGGGATCCTCATCGAAGAGTACGCAGGAAAATTCCCAACGTGGTTAGCTCCACAGCAAGTTGTTGTGATGAATATTACCGACAAACAGTCTGATTATGTGGACGAAGTGGTTAATTTATTCAAAGAACATGGCATTCGAGCAACTAAAGACTTGAGGAATGAGAAAATAGGCTTTAAAATACGCGAGCACACGTTAAGGCGTGTCCCTTATTTATTGGTCGTTGGCGATCAAGAAATGGAAAATAAGGAAGTCGCGGTGCGTACTCGAGAGGGTGTTGACTTAGGTAAGATGCAAATTCAAGAATTTGTCACTAAGATCAAAAATCAAATTTCGCTCCGTAGTCTCAATTTGTTGGAGGATTAGGTCATAAAGATCAAAAAAACAGCAGGGCGCCAGGCGGCCCCGAATAGAATAAACGAGCTCATCACTGGTGTATCAGAAGTCCGTCTTAACGGCCTTGACGGTGAGCAATTAGGTATCATGACTATTAGAGAAGCACAGGAAGTTGCTGATGAAGCAGGTGTTGATTTAGTTGAAATTAGCCCTAATGCTGAGCCGCCGGTTTGCCGTGTAATGGACTACGGTAAGTTCCTTTTTGATAAGGCGAAAGCTCAGAAGGAACAAAAGAAGAAGCAGAAAATTGTACAGGTGAAGGAAATTAAATTCCGTCCCGGTACAGATGAAAACGATTATCAGGTAAAACTACGCAACCTGACTCGTTTTCTAGAAGACGGCGACAAAGCGAAAGTAACGCTGCGTTTCCGTGGTCGTGAGATGGCTCACCAAAGCCTAGGTATGGATCTTTTGAACCGTATCAAAGCTGATTTGGAAGCAATTGCAGTCGTGGAGTCTTTCCCTAAAATGGAAGGTCGTCAAGCTGTCATGGTTCTTGCGCCGAAAAAGAAATAGTAAGGCAACCATAAAAGTAGCAGGGGTCTGTTAAGACTTCTGTTCGCCTTGCGTTTTATTAATTGTCCCAATGCGGAGTTTTAGCAATGCCTAAAATGAAAACAGACAAGGGTGTAGCGAAGCGCTTTAAGAAAACTGCTAATGGTTTCAAGCGTAAGCAAGCCCATTTACGTCATATTTTGACCAAGAAGAGCACTAAGCGTAAACGTCACTTACGTGCAAAATGTCAAGTAGCTAAGTCTGATGTGCCAGCAATTGCACGTCAACTACCATACGCTTAATTAAAGGAGCAATGAACAATGCCTAGAGTTAAGCGTGGTGTAACCGCTCGTGCTCGTCACAAAAAAGTACTCAAACTCGCCAAAGGTTATTACGGAGCTCGCTCACGTACTTACCGCGTTGCTGTTCAAGCAGTAACAAAAGCTGGTCAATATGCTTACCGTGACCGTCGTCAAAAGAAACGTCAATTCCGTCAACTTTGGATTGCACGTATCAATGCGGCTTCTCGTCAAAATGGTCTGTCTTACAGCCGTTTCATTAATGGTTTGAAAAAAGCCTCTATTGAAATCGATCGTAAGATCCTGGCTGACATCGCTGTTTTTGATAAAGTTGTGTTTACAACTTTAGTAGAAAAAGCAAAAGAAGCATTAGCTAAGTAATTAGCGTTGTTTCTTGTAAAAAGGGAGCCTTAGGGCTCCCTTTTTTGTCTCTATAATATAGACCAGCTAAACAAGAAAAAGCGACAAACGGTGTGTTTATGTATTGCGATCATTCATGTCCAAATGACAGACACAAAAAAAGCAGGCTTAAGCCTGCTCTTTAACACGGTTTATTATTAATTACTGAGCGTCTAAATAGCGCTCTGCATCCAGCGCGGCCATGCAGCCTGTGCCAGCAGAGGTAATGGCTTGACGGTAATGTTGATCCATTACATCTCCTGCTGCAAAAACACCGGCAATACTTGCTTGTGTTGCATTTCCATTTAAGCCACTTTCGACTTTAATGTAGCCATTACTCATTTCTAGTTGGCCTTCAAACATGCCTGTATTTGGGCTGTGACCAATGGCAACGAACACACCTGCAACGTCTAGATCTTTGATGCTGCCATCTTTAGTGCTTTTCATTTTAAGACCATTAACGCCCATTGCATCACCAACAACCTCTTCAAGGGTATTGTCCAAATGCAGTACGATATTGCCATTTTCGACTTTATCCATCAGACGCTTTGTGAGGATCTTTTCGCTGCGGAAAGTATCACGGCGATGAATTAGATGAACTTCAGATGCGATATTACTTAAGTAGAGTGCTTCTTCTACAGCGGTATTTCCGCCACCAATAACTGCGACTTTCTGGTTACGGTAGAAGAAACCGTCACAAGTGGCACAAGCTGAAACGCCACGACCTTTAAATGCTTCTTCTGACTCAAGCCCAAGGTACATTGCCGATGCGCCTGTAGAGATGATCAATGCATCACAGGTAAACTCACCGTTATCGCCTTTTAGTTGAAAAGGGCGGACGTTAAGATTAACTTCATTGATGTGGTCAAAAATGATTTCAGTTTCAAATTTTTCAGCGTGTTTTTGCATACGATCCATCAATGCTGGACCGGTAAGATCATCTGCATCTCCTGGCCAATTTTCAACTTCTGTAGTGGTTGTTAACTGTCCGCCTTGTTGCATCCCCGTGATCATCACGGGTTTAAGGTTGGCACGCGCTGCGTAAACCGCTGCGGTATAGCCTGCAGGGCCTGACCCTAGGATCAGTAAATTGCAATGTCTAGCTTGAGTCATTTGTGTCTCCGTTCGTTAAACGCATGTAAGATCTGGTGTGGCAATACAGCGTTTAATTTTTTAAATTGTAGCGATTGTAGGGAATTTAGGTGTGTGGGTAAAGCACTGTATTTAAGATGGCTGACGTATAAAGCGAGCTGAACTCTGGTTTTTAGCGCTGATCATACGCTTTAAGCTGCTCCTTATCACATTTTGGTTTATTCTATAGCGAACATATTGATCTCGAGCCTATCACAGCTCAACACAGTAGGAAGGAAGTATTATGCGTATTAGCGCGAATTTTGATGGCGGCAATATTGAAGTACTCAATACAGCGGATAAAGAGAATGTGCAACTTGCGATCCGCCCGGATGAAGGTGGTGAGTTTTTTCAGTGGTTTAATTTTAAACTTGAGGGAGTGGTTGGCACTCAATACACGCTTAATATTGTTAATGCTGATAAGGCCTCGTATGTAGAGGGGTGGAATGATTATCAAGCTGTGGCTTCTTACGATAGACAAAACTGGTTCCGTTTACCCACAAGTTATCAAGATGGAACATTGACGATTCATGTCGATCTTGATTGCGATGCGATTCAAATTGCCTATTTTGCGCCCTACAGCTACGAACGTCATCAAGATCTGCTGGCTGCGGTACAAGTTCACCCTCAAGTGAGTTTAGAGCATTTAGGGTTAACATTGGACCGTCGCGACATGACATTGATAAAAGTCGGTGATGGTGACAAAGAGAAAGCCAATATTTGGATCACTGCACGTCAACATCCTGGTGAAACGATGGCTGAATGGTTAGTTGAAGGCTTAATCAATAATTTACTCGACAGCGACTGCCCAACGGCAAAATCATTACTTGATAAAGCCAATTTCTATATCGTACCGAACATGAACCCGGACGGAAGCGTACGTGGTCACCTCCGCACTAATGCCGTAGGAACAAACTTAAATCGCGAGTGGCAATCACCCTCTTTAGAGAAGAGTCCTGAAGTCTTTTACGTTGTCAATAAAATGAAAGAAACAGGCGTGGATCTATTTTATGATGTGCATGGCGATGAAGGGTTACCTTATGTGTTCTTGGCAGGTTGTGAAGGTGTGCCTGCATACACTAAAGAAGCTGCAAAGCGTCAACAAGCATTTGTTGATGCATTGCAGATGGCCAGCCCAGATTTTCAAACTGAATTTGGCTATGATAAAGATCAACCAGGCCAAGCTAACTTAACCGTCGGCTCTAATTGGGTTGCTCATACTTTTGGTTGTCTCTCTAATACGTTAGAGATGCCATTTAAAGATAATGACAACATGCCTGATCCTATGGCCGGTTGGTCACCAGAGCGTTGTATCTATCTTGGTGAGGCTTCATTGATTGCCATGAACGCGGTGATCGACAAACTAAAGTGCGCTTAACTGTAACAAGTAGAGGTGAATCATGGCGTTAGTATCATGTCCCAGCTGTGCTGCCAGAATTTCGAGCATGGCTAAGTCTTGCTCCCATTGCAAGGCAAGTATGACAGCCGATAATGAAAACTTAAGAGTTATTAGTCATATCAAACGCTCTAATCGGTTAATGAATCAAAGCTTTTTAGCATTAACATTATTTATTGCAGGAGTGGTTGCGTGGTTTTGGGGAGGCGATTCTGCCGAAGGAGCACAAGCTTTAATGGCGGGAGCGGCTTTTACACTGGGTTTTGTTGGCTATTTGATCACACGTGTACAAATAGTGCTGCATAAACGGAAAAAAGTATGACCGATATTAATAAAGTAATCGACGAAATGCCTGACGCTGTGTATCAACGCTTATTAAGTGCTGTTGAATTAGGTAAATGGGATGATGGAACCGCATTGACTTCAGAGCAACGTGCATCAACTCAACAAGTGGTGATGCTCTATCAGGCACGAAAATTAGCTCAAACAGATCATTTTACGATTAACCGTGAAGGCTTAGTTAATGAGCTATCAAAATCGGAGTTAAAAAAGCAATTTAAAGGCGACACGATTGCTGAGTTTAAAGAAAAAGAGATGTAAATGTCTCTGCAGTGATGATGGCTAAACACCTTCGTTTTAAAGCACTTAATTGCCCACAATTAGGGGCTTTACTGTTTATATACAGTAGTACATCACTCAGGGTTGTTGCGTTGCGAGTATTTGATTAAAGGCGTGACGGTCACATTATACAAAAGGTGAATGTATGACGCGATGATGGCGCTTAGTTTAGCGTGAGATGACGTGAATGAGGAATTGAAGCAATGAACAGGTAAATAGCAAGCACGAATGTTATGGTAATAACATTCGTGCTTATTGCTGCTCGGTGAGCCGTTGTGATTTACTTCGCAGACATTAACGCGACAGCATTATCTAACATGCGGTTACTGAAACCCCATTCGTTGTCGTACCAAGCCATGACCTTCACTAGACGACCATTAACACGCGTTTGAGTGGCATCAAAGTTTGAAGAGTAAGGGTTATGGTTAAAGTCAATAGACACAAGAGGCTCATGATTAACGGCTAGCACTTCACTTAATGGTGCAACGCTGGCGGCTTTTTCAATGATAGCGTTAACTTCTTCAACGGTAGTGTCACGGGCAGCGACAAAAGAAAGATCCACCAATGAAACGTTAACGGTTGGAACACGTACAGCCAAGCCGTCGAATTTTCCGGCCAATTCTGGCACCACAAGACCGACTGCCGCCGCCGCGCCAGTGCGTGTTGGGATCATTGATACTGCAGCAGCACGAGCGCGACGTAGATCTGTGTGGTAGACATCAGATAAACGTTGATCGTTAGTATAAGCATGAATGGTCGTCATTAGACCTGATTCAATCCCAACTTCGTCATTGAGCGGTTTAGCAAAAGGCGCTAAACAGTTTGTGGTACATGAAGCATTAGAAATAACCGTCATGTCAGCTGTTATTTCATCATTGTTAACACCGTACACCACGGTTGCATCTACATTTTTACCCGGTGCTGAAATAATCACTTTTTTCGCGCCCGCATCTAAATGAGGCTGAACTGACTCTTTAGAAGTGAAAATACCGGTACATTCGAACACGACGTCGACATTCAGTTCATCCCAAGGCAGTTTTGAAGGATCTCGTTCTTGGAAGGTTAGAATTTTATCTTCGTTAACAAAAATAGCATCATCAGCGTGCTCAACTTTAGCATTGAAGCGTCCGTGAACGGAATCATACTTTGTTAAGTGAGCATTAATGGATGCGTCGCCAAGATCGTTTAGTGCAACAATCTTGATAGGGTAATGCTTTTCGCTCTCATATAAAGCACGTAGAACATTTCGGCCGATACGGCCATAGCCGTTAATTGCAACTCGGATAGTCATCTCATATCCCTCAAGTAAAGTGTAAATAGAATCTAGTAGTAAAATTACCAAATTGACAGCTACAGTCAAGCTTTATCCAGCAAATATGCTGATAATCGGCCATTAATTTAGTTGTTTTTTTACATAGATCGTATGTTTCATTAATTAAGTGCTCAATTTCAGTAGCATCCCTTCTAGTATACAGGGCGGACTTGCCATCAGTGTGCCTGAGAACCATCAAGCCACACCGTCCCTGCTCAAAGCAGAGCTTAGCTGATTTATCTTTGTCTTTGCGGGTTTATTCGGCTTTTTACGGCTGAATGATTCTGCTTTATTGAGTATATGACCACAATGGGGTTAACGAGGTTCCTTCGCCGGAGAAGAATGTCTGTTATCACATGAGAATTGCTGCTAGCTCATGTCAGGATCACCGAACGGCAAGGCTCGCTAAGCCATTGCATGGCTATTTTGTAGAAAGAGGCACAAATTTTAGGATTTTTGTTACATATCTGTTGTGTATTTAAGGTCGAAAAATAGACAATTAAGCATAAAACGCAGCGAAAGATAACAAGTGATGTAAACATTACAAATTTTTTGCTTTAAACTCACTTTAACTGCTATTTTATCTAATAAAATTACATTGTTATAATGAATAACAGACTAGCCTGATTGATGAGTTTTCATTACAATAGCGCCGACCAAGCGGGGAAAGACACCCTACATAACTTAGATTATTGGTCTTTTCTTTTTGTTACTCAAACATTTCTGATAGAAATCAGAAAAGTGAGATAAAGGATCTGTTAATGAGCGCTGATAAACACCTACAAAGCTGGCAAGAACGTTTCGAAATGGCAGAGGCTATGCAGCCTTTACTGGGTAAATTATACCGTAACCAAGGTGTAGAAGTTGTCGTCTACGGTAAGCCTTTACTCAATGCCTCGACTATCGAGATCATTAAATCGCATCGCCTAGTGCGCCGTCATGTTGGTGAAAAACTGAGATTACGCGAAAGCTTTCCATTTATTGAAGCGCTGAGTAAGTTGGCGGTAAAACAATGTAAAGTTGATATTGGCAAGCTTGCTGTAAACTACTGGCGCGACAATAAAGATGCGAGCCAAATAGAAGCTTACATGAGCGACGAGCTGTCAGCTGCCATCACGCAAGAAGATAAAGAAGAAGCGAAAGATGTTGTGTTGTACGGCTTTGGTCGTATTGGACGTCTATTAGCTCGCTTATTAATTGAAAGAACAGGGATCAGCAACAAGCTGAGATTACGAGCAATTGTATTGCGTGGCGGCCGCAAAGGTGATTTAGAAAAACGTGCCAGCTTACTTCGCCGTGACTCTGTACACGGACCGTTCAATGGTTCAGTCGAAGTCGATGAAGAGAACAATGCCATTATCGCCAATGGTACGTATATCCAAGTGATTTATGCTAACTCTCCAGATGAAGTTGATTACACACAATACGGGATCACTAACGCGCTTGTTGTGGATAATACTGGTATTTGGAAAGACGAGGCAGGCCTTGGTTTACACCTTAAATCAAAAGGGGCAGGGAAAGTATTATTAACTGCACCAGCAAAAGGTGCGATTAAAAATATCGTATATGGTGTTAACGAATCAGATATTCTGGCTGAAGATACGATTGTATCAGCGGCAAGCTGTACAACAAATGCGATCACCCCAGTACTTAAAGCGGTCAACGATAAGTACGGTATTGTCAATGGTCATGTTGAAACTATTCATTCTTACACCAATGATCAAAACTTGATTGATAACTATCACTCAGCAGATCGTCGTGGTCGCAGTGCACCGTTGAACATGGTGATCACTGAAACCGGCGCTGCAAAAGCCGTGTCCAAAGCGTTGCCAGTACTGGAAGGTAAGCTGACGGGGAATGCTATTCGTGTTCCAACACCGAATGTGTCTATGGCTATTATTAGCCTAAACCTTAATGGTGAAACGAATAAGCATGAGATGAATGAATACCTTAAAGATATGGCGCTTCAGTCTGATCTACAAGAACAGATTGATTTCACTGAATCGACTGAGATAGTCTCAAGTGATTTAGTCGGTTCACGTTATGCAGGTGTAGTTGATTCTCAAGCCACCATTGCAGACGGTAATCGTACCATTTTATATGTTTGGTATGACAACGAGTTTGGCTACAGCTGCCAAGTCGTGGGCGTGATGCAAAAAATGTTAGGTCTTAACTATCAGTCATTACCTCTTGGCTAGTCCTATTTTTTAGATTAAGCCAATTAAAACGCCTCTTGATAGAGGCGTTTTTGATGGTAAGTGCTGTTCAATATTTTCATTTTTAGCATAGTATCAACGATGAACACTACCATTCATTGCCACGATAACTCACTCAAGCGATTTAAGTTTGCCGGTCGGTTAAAAACCTTATGATGACGAGCTTCAACACTTGCGGTGCTCATGGTCACTTTCACTCATTGTTACTTTGGCGTGAGTATATTTTTAGTTAGTCAGTTTTTGTTTGACAAGCGGTAAGCGAATGTTTAATTTAAACGCGTGTTTAAATTATATAAGGCAATGGAATGGCAAACCGCGCTGATACAAAAACAAGAATATTAGACGCTGCAGAGAAGCTATTTGCAGAAAGGGGCTTTTCAGAAACATCTCTTCGATTAATCACCAGCAAAGCAGAAGTCAATCTTGCGTCTGTTAATTATCACTTTGGCTCTAAAAAGGAGCTGATAAGAGCCGTGCTCGCCCGCTATCTTGATGTGTTTATGCCGATGGCTGCAGATGCGATTGTGTCGATCCGTGGACAAAATAAAGATGCATCATTGGATGATATATTTTCAACCTTAGTCACTCCATTATTAGAGCTGAACTCGCTACGCACAGAGGGCACAACGACTTTTCTTCAGCTACTTGGTCGAGGGTACATCGAGAGCCAAGGTCATTTACGCTGGTTTATTACCACACATTATGGCGAATATTTACGTTTGTTTGTTAAGGCGGTAAGTGACAGTGCGCCGCACATTCCAGCTGCCGAAATGTTTTGGCGATTACATTTTACCTTAGGCACTGTTGTCTTTACCATGGCCTCATCAGATGCATTAACTGAAATTGCAGAGGCTGATTTTGGCGAGCATTACGACATTGAAGCTGTCATTAGAAAGGTGATCCCGTACTTATCAGCAGGGGTCGCTGTACCTGTAACGACATGATCCGGTGAATATAAAATAAAAAACCGCTGATTATTCAGCGGTTTTTATACAGTCTAAAGTGAAGCTGATTAAGCGACCACGACCACTTTACTGGTATTGGTGCCACCAACTGTTTCCATAGCATCACCTTTAGTCATCATCGCCATATCGCCACTGTGTAGATATCCAGCTGCGGCTAGAGTTTCTAGTGCTTTTTGGGCCACCATTTCCGGCGCGTAGGCAGTTGAATCAAAGTAGACGGGTTGTACACCGCGGAATAATGCCATTTTAGCCAGTGTCACTTCATGACGAGACAAAGCAAAAATAGGCAGTGCAGAACTGATCCTAGACATCATTTGTGGTGTTGCACCTGACTCAGTTAAAGCAACAATGGCTTTAATACCATCAAGATGGTTAGCTGCATACATCGTCGACAATGCAATGGTTTCTTCAATAGTCGTGAACTGCTGATCGAGTCGATGTTTGGAAACTTGCACACTAGGGTGAGATTCTGCGCCTAAACACACTTCAGACATGGCTTTGACTGTTTCTTCTGGGAAGTCACCCGCGGCAGTTTCTGCTGACAACATCACAGCATCAGTGCCATCAAGTACTGCGTTAGCCACGTCCATAACTTCTGCACGTGTTGGCATTGGGCTTGTGATCATTGACTCCATCATTTGGGTCGCAGTGATCACAGGCTTATTTAACTTACGTGAGCGACTGATCAGTTTCTTTTGTACAGCCACTAACGCAGGATCCCCAATTTCAACACCAAGATCACCACGAGCAACCATCACAGCGTCAGAAGCCATTACGACATCATCCATTGCTTCATCTGACACAACGGCTTCAGCGCGTTCCACTTTCGACACGATAAGCGCGTTGCTGCCGGCTTTTTGAGCCAGCTCGCGGGCATAGTTGAGATCAGCGCCGCTACGAGGGAAAGACACGGCTAAGTAGTCAACTTTAATTGCGGCAGCCGTGACGATATCACGTTTGTCTTTTTCAGTTAACGCGGCAGCTGATAGACCACCACCTTGTTTATTGATCCCTTTGTTGTTAGATAAAGGGCCTGCAACAGTCACGATAGTGTGTACTTTATTGCCATCGACTTTTTCCACGCGCAATTGCACACGGCCATCATCGAGCATCAAAATATCACCTAAACTCACATCATTGGGTAATTCTTTGTAGTCGATGCCAACTTGATTTTCATCTCCTTGGCCTTTCTCAAGATCGCCATCTAACGTGTAAGCTTGTCCGAGAACAAGGTGCACTTTTTGGTTATCTTTAAAGGTTGAGATCCGGATCTTAGGGCCTTGTAAATCACCTAATATCGCAACATGCACACCGAGCTCTTTAGCAATCGCACGGGTATCATCTGCGCGTTTTTTGTGATCTTCCGGTACACCGTGAGAAAAGTTTAAGCGAACAACATTGGCGCCTGCAGCAATAATGCGACGTAGGTTATCATCACGATCAGTGGCTGGACCCAAGGTAGTGACAATTTTGGTTCTGCGGAACATGACATACTCCGTTAAAGTTTAATAGATTCTAGCTCTATATTAACAGACAATGGCCATTTATGTAGTAAAATAACGAGCAAAGTGATCTATCTCAACCTTTTCACTTTTTGGAGTGACTCAGCATGACGTTATAAAAAAATGGGTAGCGATTAATGTACCCATTTCAAACGACCACGAAAGTCACTTACAAAATAGGATCTTTGTCTGTTCTTGATTCTTTCAATACTTCCTTTACACGTTTGAGGTTTTCACGGAAGCGAGGGCCCCGTCTCAGGGTGAAGCCTGTTGCCAACACATCAATGATGACTAATTGCGCTAAACGTGAAGCCATGGGTAAATACATATCGGTATCTTCGGGCACCTCCATCGTAACCGGAAGTGTACATACTTTAGAAAGCGGAGAGTCACTGGCTGTGATCCCTATCACTGCTGCGCCGTTCTCACGTGCGAGTTTTGCTATATCTATAAGCGATTTAGTTCTTCCTGTATGTGAGATCAATACGACGACATCACCTTCATTACTGTTAATACAACTCATGCGCTGCATAAGTACATCGTCAAATGAAATCACCGGAACATTAAAGCGAAAAAATTTATTCTGCGCATCGTGGGCTACAGAAGCGGAGGCACCCAGCCCAAAGAAAGAAATTTTCTTGGCTTGTGTTAGTACATCGACTGCTTTATTAATTGCTGAAGTATCAATGCTTTGCCTCGCCGTATCGAGTGAGGCCATTGAAGATTCGAAGATTTTAGTCGTATAAGAGTCTGGGCTGTCATCTTCTTCAACATGGCGGCTCACATAAGGTGTACCATTGGCTAAGCTTTGTGCTAAATGTAATTTAAAATCTGGAAAGCCTTTGGTATCGAGGCGACGACAAAAACGGTTAACAGTTGGCTCACTGACATCTGCCATTTTGGCCAATGTGGCTATACTTGAATGAATCGCAGTCTGTGGTGAAGAAAGTATCACTTCAGCGACTTTTCGCTCAGATTTACTAAAATGGGTAAGACTTTTTTGAACCTTCTCTAAGGTATTCATATGTGTATGTCCACTGAAATAGTCATGTAGTTTTATTATATTTTTGTCGTGCCAAGCTATTTTGCAAAATCGGCTTAACACGTAAACGAAAACAAAGTGATAAAATTACAGGTACAAAGATGATGAAATTTAGTTATTTTATCACGAAAGCATATCAGAGATTGTACCAGCTTGGCTAATGAGTTGACTTGAAGTTTATTATAGAATTTAGATGCAATAAATAAGTTATGTTGTTATATTACCACAAACGTGTAAATTCTCATCGGATATTCACTTTGGTGAGCGCAAGATCAAAGGAGGTTTAGAAGCTATGAGCACAACAACACCTAAAGCTAAAGCGTGCGATTTTGTTCTATTTGGTACAAAGGGCGATCTCGCTAAGCGTAAGTTGCTGCCTTCTCTCTATCAGCTTGATAAAGCAAACCTGCTGAATGCAGAGACAAAAATATTGGGTGTCGCCAAAGATAACTTTACCCAAGATGAGTATCGTGAGCTGGTGACTACGGCATTGATGACATTTGTAAAAGACGAGTTATGTGAAGAGACCGTCAATCGTTTCTTAGCTCGTTGTCATTATGTTGGCACTGATTTCACCGCGTCTGAGGGCTATCAAACCTTTCATGATGTTTTAGAGCCAAAGAAAAGAGTGATGGTCAGCTATTTTGCAACACCGCCTTCGATCTTTGGAGATATTTGCCGTTGTTTGCATGAACAAAATCTCATCTTCAGTGATTCCCGCGTAGTCCTTGAAAAGCCCATAGGCTCTGATCTTGCGTCCTCTAAAGTGATTAATGACCAAGTGTCTGCTTATTTTAATGAAAATCAAGTTTACCGTATCGATCATTATCTCGGTAAAGAAACAGTCCAAAACCTACTGGCTTTACGTTTTGCTAACTCATTATTTGCCTCTAAGTGGGATAACCGTACGATTGACCATGTGCAGCTGACCGTTGCTGAAGAAGTGGGGATTGAAGGCCGTTGGGGTTACTTCGATAAAGCAGGCCAGATGCGAGACATGATCCAGAATCATTTATTGCAAGTGTTGACACTCGTGGCGATGGATCCACCGGTTAACTTAGATGCTGATAATATTCGTGATGAAAAAGTCAAAGTCTTGAAATCTCTGCGGCCGATTAATTCTGACAATATCTATGAAAATACCGTACGTGGTCAGTATTCCAGTGGTTTTCTCAAAGGTGCACCTGTACCCGGTTATCTAGAGGAAGAAGGGGCTAATGTTCAATCCAGTGCTGAAACGTTTGTCGCAATGCGCGTCGATATAGACAACTGGCGTTGGGCAGGGGTGCCTTTTTACTTACGCAGTGGTAAGCGTATGCCGGCGAAAAGCTCTGAAATCGTCGTGTATTTTAAAAACCCACCGCATAACTTATACCGTTCGAACTATCGTAACCTGCCGCCAAATAAACTGACCATTCGTTTGCAGCCGCATGAAGGGGTTGAGATCCAAATGCTAAATAAGGTGCCAGGGCTAGGAGAAAAGCAACGCTTACAAACAACTAAGCTTGATTTAAGTTTTTCTGACACCTTTAAAGAGGAACGAATCGCTGACGCTTATGAGCGTTTGTTGCTGGAAGCGATGTTAGGTAATCAGGCCTTGTTTGTACGCCGGGATGAAGTCGAGCAAGCATGGAGCTGGGTTGATGGGATCATTGAGGCCTGGGAAGACTCTAATGAGAAGCCTAAGCCTTACCCAGCAGGCACATGGGGGCCAGTGGCCTCGATTGCACTGATCACTAAAGACGGTCGTTCTTGGGACGAATAGGGGATAAACATGATCCAAGAAACAGTATTTAAATCCTTTGATAATCAAGCCCTTTTAGCCGAACAACTGGCTGAGCGTATTGCTAACCAATTGCAAGAGGCCGTTGATACCCGAGGTAAAGCGAGTTTGGTTGTCTCTGGAGGATCAACCCCGTTAGCCTTGTTTCAATTGCTTAGCAAAAAAACCATTGATTGGAATGATGTTTACATCACCTTAGCGGATGAACGCTGGGTTGATAATGATCATTGTGATTCGAATGAACGACTCGTTAGCGCTAACCTTTTACAAAATCGAGCCGCTAGTGCGAAGTTTTGTGGCTTAAAAAACATGTATGCGACGCCATATGAAGGCCAAAAAATGGCCATCGAGCAGTTAACGCATTTTCCTAAACCTTTCGATGTTGTCGTGCTTGGTATGGGAAATGATGGGCACACCTGTTCTTGGTTTCCATGCGCTAGCACTGAAGAATTAACACATGCGTTAACCACAGATGATTTGTGTGTGGCAGTGACTCCAGGTGAGGCACCACATGCACGTATATCGCTGTCTAAAGCCGGTATTCTGGCGAGTCGCCAAATCTATTTACATATCGTCGGTGAGCAGAAACTAAATGTTTATCGACAAGCACTCAAAAATAACACCCCAGGTGAAATGCCGATCAGAGCTGTTTTGGATCAACATAAAACCCCTGTTGATGTTTACTGGAGCGCCTAAGGAGTCGTTATGCACACCGTCGTACAGTCTGTTACAGATAGAATTATTGAACGTAGTAAAGTTTCTCGGGCTAAGTATTTGGCAGCTTTAGAAGAAGCGAGAAACAAAGGCGTTCACCGCAGCGCCTTAAGTTGTGGGAATTTGGCGCATGGTTTTGCCGCGTGTAGTCCAGCAGATAAGTCATCGATTAAGCAATTAACCAAAGCCAATATCGGTATTATTACTTCGTTTAACGATATGCTGTCTGCTCACCAACCTTATGAGCAATATCCTGAACTGCTCAAACAAGCGTGTAATGAAGTGGGCAGTGTTGCACAGGTTGCAGGTGGAGTACCGGCAATGTGTGATGGCGTGACGCAAGGGCAACCCGGTATGGAGCTGAGCTTGCTAAGCCGTGAAGTGATTGCAATGGGCACGGCTGTCGGTTTATCGCATAATATGTTTGATGGCGCTTTATTACTCGGCATTTGTGACAAAATTGTGCCTGGATTGTTGATTGGAGCATTAAGTTTCGGTCATTTACCAATGATGTTTGTGCCTGCAGGCCCGATGAAGTCAGGGATCCCAAATAAAGAGAAAGCGCGGATCCGCCAGCAGTATGCTCAAGGAGAGGTAGATAGAGCAGCGTTACTAGAGGCTGAGTCAAAATCCTACCATAGCGCAGGCACATGCACATTCTATGGTACCGCGAACAGTAATCAGCTTATGCTGGAAGTCATGGGTTTACAATTACCCGGCTCTTCTTTTGTGAACCCCGATGATCCTTTGCGTGAGTTACTCAGTAAAACCGCCGCAAAACAAGTTTGTCGCTTAACGGAGATGGGCACACAGTACACGCCTATTGGACACATTGTTTCTGAAAAGTCAGTTGTTAACGGTATTGTGGCGTTGTTAGCCACCGGTGGCTCTACTAATTTGACGATGCACATTGTTGCCGCCGCGCGTGCTGCCGGGATTATTGTTAATTGGGATGATTTCTCCGAATTGTCTGACGCGGTCCCTCTTTTAGCGCGAGTTTACCCTAATGGTCATGCTGATATTAACCACTTCCACGCCGCAGGTGGTATGGCATTTTTGATCAAAGAGTTATTAGCTGGAGGATTGTTGCATGACGATGTGCAGACGATAGCCGGCTTTGGTTTGCAGCGTTATACCCAAGAGCCTCAGATCCGTGAGGGTGAGTTGATCTGGGTTGATGGGCAAGCTGTGAGTTTAGATCCTGAAGTATTAACGAGTTTAGACGCACCGTTCCAGGCTAATGGCGGATTGAAATTGCTTAAAGGTAACTTAGGCCGCGCGGTTATCAAAGTGTCAGCAGTACAAGAGCAGCATCGTATCGTTGAAGCGCCTGCAGTAGTGATTGATGATCAAAATAAACTTGAAGCCATGTTCAAAGCCGGTGAGTTAGATAAAGATTGTGTGGTGGTAGTTAAAGGGCAAGGGCCTAAAGCCATTGGCATGCCTGAGCTGCATAAGTTGACACCTATTTTAGGCACACTGCAAGATAAAGGATTTAAAGTGGCGTTACTGACCGATGGCCGTATGTCTGGGGCATCCGGTAAAGTGCCTGCCGCAATCCATTTGACACCTGAGGCATTAGATGGTGGCCTCATCGCGAAGATCCACAACGGTGACTTAATCAGAGTCGATGCGACAACGGGTGAACTGACTTTATTGGTCGATCAAGTGGCACTTGAGGCGAGAGTACCGGAAAAAGTGGACTTACACAAAACAAGCTATGGCATGGGCCGTGAACTTTTTGGTGCACTCAGAGCCAGTTTGAGTAGTCCAGAAACCGGCGCGCGAAGCACACACGCTATTGATGAAATTTATTAAGGAAGAGTAACGTAATGTCTGACAATAACTGGTTAATTCAACCACACGATATTTTTAAACGCAGCCCTATTGTTCCTGTTATGGTGATCAATAAGATTGAACATGCCGTGCCGTTAGCTAAGGCGTTAGTGGCCGGTGGTATTAGTGTCCTTGAGGTCACGTTACGCACTGAGTGTGCACTTGAGGCAATCAGTAAAATCGCGCAAGAAGTGCCGGAAGCGCTGGTCGGTGCGGGCACGATTCTGAACACTGAGCAATTAGATCAAGCTGTTACTGCTGGTGCTCAATTTGTGATCACCCCAGGTGCTACCACGGAACTGCTTAAAGCTGCCATGGCGGGTCACACTCCGCTGATCCCAGGTGTGGCCAGTATTTCAGAAGTCATGGCCGGCATGGCATTAGGCTATACTAATTTCAAATTTTTCCCCGCAGAAGCATCTGGTGGCGTTAATGCATTAAAAGCATTTTCGGGTCCACTGGCGAATATTCGTTTTTGCCCAACGGGTGGGATCACACCCAGTAGCTATAAAGATTATTTAGCGCTTAATAATGTTGATTGTATTGGCGGCAGCTGGATTGCACCTACCGACGCAATGGAGCAAGGTGACTGGGCGCGGATCACGGCGTTATGTAAAGAAGCCATTAGTGCTCTATAGTGACGTTAATACGAGCGTAAATGTTAATAAAGCTACCTTCGGGTAGCTTTATTTTTGCCTGTTTATCGGTGCTGGCCGCGACTTATCCTCTGAGTCTGACAGTCATTGACATTACTCATTGGTTACAGGTGAATATATGTAAGGGCTGGCGACCTGCCAAATCCGATAACGTAACTGGCTGTTTGCTGGCAAGTAGAACACTTTAGGTAAGCGGCTGTCATAAGGTAGCATTAAGTCTCCTTGAATAGAAAGAAACTGCTGGGTTAATGCGCCATCAAAACAAGCCATCATGGTACTTGGGCCAGCTGTAATGGTGTCAACGTTATAATAATCATAACCCCAACCTTTAAGTGAGCGTTGTTGGATCTTCCCTAGAAGAGCATGCTTATTGCAATCAACAGCTTTTGTTTTTCCTACCTGGATCTCAATCATGTAATTTGATTCATCATCTAACGGCTTTAATGTTAATACATGTTGTAACTGCGATTTAGCTGGCGCAGGAAACATGTTTGTTGCTGCGTTAGGACGGTAATTGTCAGATGAATATACTTGTGTATTGATCAGCGTTTCTTCCAAAGTCTCCTGCTTTTTTTCACTTTGCATCGTTTCAGCGTGGCAAGCAAACGCAGCGCAAGGCGCCAGTAAAGTAGCAACAAAAGATAATATATACTTTTTATTATAGAAAAATACCATTGTGTCTCCAGTGATAACGTGGGCTTGAGTCTTTACGGAGCAATTTTAAGACTGTTGAGCGTGTGTGGATCGTTATTGTATTTTAATGTGCATGATTTTGGTCATAATTTAAAGTGTTAACGACGATAAAAATGAGCACAATTCATTACAGTATGGCAATTTGAGAGCCCAAATAGGCTGCCACAGTCTATTGGGCAGATTGTCGACAATATAGGCTTGAAGATTGACTGTGCTACAGAATCACGCTAGATTGTCGACAATTTAATGTTAAATAAGAAATGTCCTTACTATGTTTTTTCTCACCGAAGAACCTGTTACAACAGCAGATAAAATATTTTTTAAGCTAAGGGAAGATATTGTTGAGGGTGGCATTACTGCAGGTTCTAAGCTAAGTGAAACTGAATTGTCGACAAAGTACGCCGTCAGTCGCGCAGTGATCAGAGAAGCGATTAACCGACTCACCGCCAGTCACTTGGTTGAGCGCAAAGCTAATGTGGGTGCAAGAGTGGTGAGCTTAACCGCTGAAGGGCTGGTATCACTGTATCAGGTACGGGAGTCACTTGAAGGCATGGCGGCTCGTCTTTCAGCGCAGAATATGACTGATCATGAAATAGCCGATCTACAGTCATTGCTCAATCACTATCGCGCTGGAGTTCAATCTGATCATCAATATTATCAACAAGCAGGTGATGTCGATTTTCATTATCGCATCATTCTTGGCAGCAAAAATAAACACCTTATCGCAATGTTAGCCGATGGCATTTACCACCTAGTGCGTATGTACCGTGTACAACTTGGTATGAGCGGCCCACGAGTGACAACAGCATTCGACGAGCATAAACATATTGTTCAAGCTATTTGTAATCGCGATGGCGAATTAGCAGAGATCTTAATGCGTCGTCATATTTTGTATTCAAAATCGAGTATTGAAAAGAAATTAACAGGAGTATCCACATGAGCGCAGGTAAGCAGTTTCGTGCGGCTTTAGCCGCCAATAACCCATTGCAAATCGTCGGCACCATTAATGCTTATTCGGCGATGATGGCGAAAAAAATTGGCCATCAAGCGATATATCTATCAGGTGGCGGTGTCGCAAATGCCTCTTATGGTTTACCAGATCTAGGCATGACCTCGCTAAATGACGTGATTGTTGATGTGCAACGGATCACCTCTGCTTGTGACTTACCTTTGTTAGTTGATATCGATACCGGTTGGGGCGGCGCGTTTAACATTGCTAAAACCATTCGTGATATGGAAAAAGCAGGAGCTGCTGCTGTGCATATGGAAGATCAAGTCGCGCAGAAGCGTTGTGGACACCGACCCAATAAAGCCATCGTGTCAACCCAAGAGATGGTTGATCGCATTAAAGCGGCCGTTGATGCTCGTATTGATCCTGATTTTTTCATCATGGCGCGCACGGATTCATTCGCACAAGAGGGCCTTGATCTCGCCATTGCGCGCGCTAGAGCCTATGTTGCAGCGGGCGCTGACGGTATTTTTGCCGAAGCAATAAAGACCGAAGCGCATTACCGCGCATTTAGCGATGCACTGGATGTTCCTATTCTTGCCAATATTACCGAGTTTGGTCAAACCGAACTTTGGAATAAGGCGCAATTAGGTGAGTGGGGCGCTTCAATGGTGCTGTATCCATTAAGTGCATTTAGAGCGATGAACAAAGCGGCTGAAAAAGTGTATAGCGCAATTCTTGAACAAGGCGATCAAAAAGCGGTGGTCGATACAATGCAAACACGTATGGAACTTTATGATTACCTTGGTTATCACGACTATGAGCAGAAGCTAGATAATTTGTTCGCTGCAGATAGAGAGCGTTAATAACTCGCTATTAAAGTCAATGAAAATGCGCACGATATGGCCGCTAAAGCTAACAACGTGTAGTGATTTTACGGATGCTATGCAAACCATAGCGGCATGATTAGCAGGTAAATAAAGCCGTCTATAACACAAATGAAAAGGAATACCGTCATGGTCGATAAAAAATTGAGTGGTGCGGGTCTTCGCGGACAAAGTGCTGGCGAAACAGCGCTATGTACTGTGGGTAAATCAGGTTCAGGATTAACGTACTGTGGTTATGATATAGCTGATCTCGCTGACAACGCCACATTTGAAGAAGTCGCTTACCTTTTGTTTAACGGTGAGTTACCGAGCCAAACGCAGCTTGATCATTATAAGAGCGAACTGCTGACAAAACGCGACCTGCCTCAAGCATTAAAGGAAGTACTGCAACGCATTCCTGCTGATGCACACCCAATGGATGTGATGCGCACGGGCTGTTCATTTCTTGGTAACTTAGAGCCTGAAGTTGACTTTAGTGAGCAAAATAAAGCCGCTAATCGCCTGCTGGCAGCATTTCCGGCCATTATGTGTTACTGGTACAAGTTCTCCCATGAAGGGATTGAGATTGATTGTGTGACCAATGAAGATTCGATTGGCGGTCACTTCCTGCATTTATTAAATGGTAAAGCGCCTTCAGCGCAACATCGACGCGTAATGGATGTATCGTTAATTCTTTATGCTGAGCATGAATTTAACGCATCGACCTTTACTGCGCGTGTTTGTGCCTCCACGCTGTCTGATCTGTACTCTTGTATCACCGCTGCAATCGGCACCTTACGCGGGCCACTGCATGGCGGCGCAAACGAAGCGGCAATGGAGATGATCCAGCAGTTCAGCTCGCCAAGCGATGCTAAAGCACAAATGGCCGGAATGCTTGAGCGCAAAGAGAAGATCATGGGCTTTGGCCACGCGATTTATCGCACCTTTGATCCACGTAATGTCATTATTAAAGCGTGGTCTGAAAAACTTGCTGCCGAGAATGGTGATACATCGCTATACGATATCTCTGTCGCCTGTGAAGAGTTTATGTGGGACACCAAAAAGCTATTTTGTAATGCTGATTTCTTCCATGCGTCTGCGTACCATTTTATGGGTATTCCGACTAAATTATTTACGCCAATATTTGTATGCTCGCGCCTAACCGGTTGGGCTGCACATGTTATGGAGCAGCGCACTAATAACCGCATTATTCGCCCAAGCGCTGATTACACTGGCAGTGAGCCCCGTAAGGTGTTGCCTATCAATGAAAGATAATCACAGTATGTTTATATTATGTGAGCTATTAACAATAAACGCATGCTTATCTATCTAATAATAAAATATATTTAAGTATGCAATATTTTCACTGCTTGTGACTGCTTGTCGCCAATGTGGACCCAACGGTTTAAAGATCAGCTTAAAACTGGAACGCCTTATGAATACCCACTATCGTAAACCCCTGCTTGGTACCGAGTTAGATTTTTTCGATACTGAAGCGGCCGTGAATGCCATCAGCCCCAATGCTTTCAAAAAGTTACCCTACTGCTCCCGTGTATATGCGGAGAACTTAGTACGCCGTTGTAGCCCTGAGACCTTAATTGCTAGCCTAAAGCAGATCATTGAAGGTAAACGCGATTTAGATTTTCCTTGGTATCCCGCGCGCGTAGTGTGTCACGATATTCTTGGTCAAACCGCATTGGTCGATCTTGCCGGTCTGCGTGATGCCATCGCAGATAAAGGTGGTGATCCTTCCAAAGTTAACCCCGTGGTACCAACCCAGCTAATTGTTGATCATTCATTAGCCGTCGAGCATGCGGGCTTTGAAAAAGAGGCCTTTGAGAAGAACCGCGCTATCGAGGATAGGCGTAATGACGATAGATTCCATTTCATCAACTGGACTAAAACGGCGTTTAAAAATATCGATGTGATCCAGCCTGGTAACGGCATTATGCATCAGATCAATCTTGAGAAGATGTCACCGGTTGTGCAAGCAAGGGATGGGGTTGCCTTTCCTGATACATTAGTGGGCACCGATAGTCACACTCCTCATGTTGATGCATTAGGCGTTATTGCAATCGGAGTTGGTGGTCTAGAGGCCGAAAGCGTGATGCTAGGCCGTCCATCCTACATGCGCTTGCCTGATATTGTAGGTGTTGAGCTGGTGGGTAACCGTCAAGCGGGTATTACCGCAACGGATATTGTGCTTGCAATTACCGAGTTTCTGCGCAATGAAAAAGTGGTGTCGACCTATCTTGAATTTTTCGGCGAAGGTGCGGCTAATCTTACTTTAGGCGATAGAGCAACAATCTCAAACATGACGCCTGAATTTGGCGCGACAGCTGCCATGTTCTATATCGATGAGAAAACCATCGAGTACTTAACACTGACAGGCCGTGACGATAAGCAAGTTAAGTTAGTCGAAACCTACGCCAAACAAGCCGGTTTATGGGCTGATACGCTGAGTGAAGTTCAATACCAGCGGGTACTGCGTTTTGACTTATCCAGTGTGGGTCGTAATATTGCGGGTCCGTCCAATCCGCATCGGCGTGTATCAACCAGTGATCTGGCAGAAAACGGCATTAGCGGGGTCGTTGAAAACGAAGAGGGCTTGATGCCTGACGGCGCGTGTATTATTGCGGCGATTACCAGCTGCACCAATACCTCAAACCCGCGTAACGTGATTGCCGCAGGCTTGCTTGCTCGTAACGCTAATGCGAAAGGGCTAACACGTAAACCTTGGGTGAAAACCTCACTCGCACCAGGCTCTAAAGCGGTGCAGTTATACCTTGAAGATGCCAAGCTTTTACCTGAGCTTGAAGCACTAGGTTTCGGCATTGTTGGGTTTGCCTGTACCACTTGTAATGGCATGAGC
>JAOIUG010000021.1 GCA_028223395.1 Shewanella sp. | reverse complement strand
AAGCATTACCCGAAGCCCTTAAAGCGGTTGTCACCTGAATCAAACTCCCGAAGGTGTTTAACTCTCTAACTCTGCTGCAAGTCCCGTGCTACCTAGTTTTTGCTAAGAGCGATTGGCTTGCTGTGCCGTGTCAGTGGATGCGCATTATAGGGAAATCCTGACGGAGCGCAAGGGGCTAAATAAGAAAAAATGCAATAAAGCATTTAAGCGGACACTTCTCAAACGATACGCGCAAAAAAGGGGCTAAAAGCCCCATTTTATCGCTTATTTAAGACTGTTTAGTCATTCGCGACTATTTCGTTTGCTCTAGAAAACCTTTTATCAACGTTACCGCCTGATCATCGCCCCAATTGATAAAGGTGCGAGCAAAAGCAATTAGCTCACCTTCCCGATTGAGTATAAAGGTGGCTGGAATGGTATCCAAAGGGAAGACGTTACTTAAACTCCGCTCTTTATCGTAGTAGGTCGTGAAGTCTTCCATTCCTAATGATGTAAGGAATGGTTCAACTTGCTTATTACCATCTCGATCTATCGAGATAGGAAGCACTTCAAATTCTTCGGAGCCGACTTTATCAACGAGCCGGCTAATCGCCGGAAGTTCTCTCACGCATGGGGGACACCAAGTGGCTCATATGTTGACCATGATGACTTTTCCTTTGTAATGACTAAAATCAACACCGTTACCTTGACTGTTTTTAAAAGGAACTGCTTCTATTGGAAAAGGTGTAGGTAGAACACTGATTTTCTCAACACTTGATTGGATTTGTTCGTCGCCTTGCTTTTGCATACCAGGGTAAGCTTGCGCTTGCCCTGTAACTAAAGCCGCGATAAACAAAAAAACAAGTGCGCTGTTTTTCATTTTGTATTGCGCTTGAGCAGGCGATCGAGTTCTTGTTGATCTTCAGGTGTGAGCGACGTGGTGTTTGATTCAGCAATACGTTGTTTACGAATGAAAATGAAGCCGATTAAACCACCAAATAGCAACAGACCTATTGGTCCCAACCAGAGTGCGTAAGTTTTAGCTTCCATCCTCGGTTTATAAAGAACAAACTCGCCGTAACGACTAGTCATAAATTCCACAATTTCACTGTCACTTTTACCGTCATCAACCATTTCATAAACTTCTAAGCGAAGATCTTGTGCAACTGGTGAATTTGAATCAACCAAATTTTGATTTTGACACTGTGGACAACGCAATGAATGCGCTAGCGACAATGCCCGCTTTTGGTTTTCTGGCGATTTAAACTCGTAGGTGTCTACTGGCGTTCCGTTAGCAAAAAATGCCATGCTCATTAGCAAAACAACTGCAATAAAGCCTTTCATTAACAACTTCATTATAATGTTCCCTCATTCGCGGCTTCTGCTTGCAGCTGTTGCACCATTGGGTAAAGGGTTTCTTTCCAAACACGAGAGTCAATTGGACCCGCATATCTGTAACGAATGATCCCTTTGTGATCCACAAGAAAGCTTTCTGGTGCGCCATAAACCCCTAAATCCAATCCTAAACGACCGTTGTGGTCGTAAATGTTAATCGCGTAAGGATTACCTTCTCGACTTAACTCTCGAATGGCGAGTGCACGCTCATCACGATAGTTAATACCGTAAATAGGTAAAATGTTTTTACGCGCTAAGCTCATTAAAAAAGGATGTTCATATTTGCATGAAGGGCACCATGTTGCCCACACGTTTAGCAAAGAAACTTTTCCTTTGAGTGCTTCATTCGTCAACGTTTGTCCTGGCTTTTCCAGCACCTCTAACTCAAACGTTGGAATTGGCTTCCCCTCTAGTGCAGACTCTAGCTTTTGAGGGTTCAGGAAGAGCCCCTTATAAAGGAATCCTCCTAAACTTAAAAATACAATCAGCGGAATAAATAAAACGAGTTTTTTCATGTTTACCCTACTAAGCTATGCTGCTGTGACTTTATCACTATGGATTTGTTTCGCTCTATAGCGCTTGTCTGATGCGGCAAAGAAACCACCCACCATCATGAAAATCGCTCCAAACCACAGCCACCTAACAAACGGTTTATAGTTAAGGCGCACTGCAAACTCGGTTCGACTGATTGGATCGCCCATTGTGACATAGAGATCACGAAATAAGCCCCAGTCAATTCCAGCTTCAGTCATATCCATTGTGCGTACGTTGTATTGACGACGATCAGGCTTCAGTAATGTGAGGTATTCATCACCTTGATAGATCTCTATCTGGCCTTGTTGCGCAGTGTAATTAGGGCCGACTACGTTTTTAGTTTCGACATACTTAAAAGTGTACCCAGCTAGCTCTTGAGAAACTCCAGGTCCCATTCGAACACTTTTCTCTATCGAGTAATTAGACACCATCGTTGCACCAACAACAGACACTGCAATGCCTAAATGCGCAATAATCATGCCCAATTGACTTCGACCAAGACGAGTCATATCAATAGGACCCTCTTTAGTCTTAACCATATTGTAAGCGGCTCGGAAAGTCATCAATGTAACCCAAGTTGCCGCGGTGATCCCCAGCATAACCCAGATATTGAACTGGCCACCGGCCACAAATGGCACCACCAAGCCAATGAGAATCGAAACAACAATAGGGACCAGTAGCTGACGTTTTAGCTCACCGTCTTTTGATTTTTTCCAGCGGATCACCGGGCCTATACCCATAAAGCCAAATAGCACAAGCACAATAGGGACAAATACTGCGTTAAAATACGGAGGGCCTACTGAAATTTTCCCCATGCCTAGAGCATCAATAAGCAACGGGTAAAGTGTACCAAGTAATACTGTGCCACACGCTACGGTCAACAATAAGTTGCACACAAGTAGCATGGTTTCTTTCGATTTGAGCTGGAAACGTGCGGGGCTTTTCATTTCACTGGCCCTAAAAGCAAACAATGTAAGAGAGCCACCAACAGCGAGCCCTAGCAAGAGCAAAATGAACATGCCTCGACTTGGATCGGCTGCAAAAGAGTGCACTGACGTTAACACGCCAGAACGAACAATGAAGGTACCAAGTAAACTCAAAGAAAATGCAAAAATTGACAATAAAACAGTCCAGTTACGGAATGCGCCACGCTTTTCAGTCACAATAAGAGAGTGTATAAGTGCGGTGCCGATTAACCAAGGCATAAAGGAAGCATTTTCAACGGGATCCCAGAACCACCACCCTCCCCAACCTAATTCGTAGTATGCCCACCATGATCCCAGTGCAATACCACCAGTTAGAAATAGCCATGCGGCTAATGTCCAAGGGCGGCTCCAACGTGCCCATGCTGAATCTAATCGACCACTCATTAACGCCGCAATCGCAAATGCAAAGCTTACCGAAAAGCCAACATAACCTAGATACAGCATAGGCGGGTGAAATATTAGACCTACATCTTGCAGCATAGGGTTAAGATCACGCCCTTCCATTGGAACAGGGAATAATCGTTCAAATGGGCTAGAAGTGAGCAGCATAAACAATGTAAAGCCCACAACTATCATCGCCAATACCGCGAGGACCCGTGCAGTAAAAACCTCTTCTAAGCCTTTACTAAATAATGCAACTGCTGCTGTCCAAGCTGATAGTGAGAACACCCAAAATAATAAAGAGCCTTCATGCCCTCCCCAAACGGCTGCGATCTTAAAGAAGATAGGTAACTGAGAATTTGAGTGATGTGCAACATATGCAACGGAAAAATCATCAACCGCAAAGCTATAACCTAATGCAACAACGGAGAGCAGGATAAAAAAGAACATGCCATAACTTAATGGCCAAGCGTAACGCACCAGATACTGATCTTTGCGTGCTACACCAACTAATGGAACGATCGCTAAAAGCATGGCAAATGCCAAGCCAATAATTAGCGAGAAATGTCCTAACTCTGGGATCATGGGTTTTCCTCTGTCCTAAATGGTGTGCTCGTTTTCACACACAAATTCGTAGTCAATACTACTCAAAAGGTTACAAATTTAGCTCAGTTTAGTGTTTGCTATTGTTCCTGTCTGCCTATTTCGTGCAAATATGCGTCGCCCGTCTCATTCTAGCTCTATCTTACCACGAGCAACGCATAAACCACTTCCAAAAGCGTTTCCATAAGCTTTATATCTTTAACTTAACTTATAACTATTAACTGCGACTTAAAAAGAAGTTTGAAAGTTTCCCGTTCTTTTGCAAATAAAATCAATCTGTGAACAAGTACGCAACTATAAGTTTTTCAGGTTATATTACTGTTCAATGAATAATCTTTACGTATAATCTTAACCCTAGTTCAGCGGTAAGCCGCTTTTCGCAAACTAAAAGTGAAATACATATAATGACCACATTTTGGATCTTAATGGCTGTGTTTTTATTGGCTTGTTTAGTGCTAATTTGGCTTCCTCATTTTCGTCAGCAAAAAATGCTCAAAGCTGAAGAAGCTAGTGTGCGTAAAAACACAAATTTAGCATTATTTAACGAGCGCCTTTCTATATTAGAAAAAGAATTAGCTGAAGGGCTTCATGAACAAGCGGAGTTTGAAGCACTAAAGCAGGAGCTTGAAATTAGCCTTCTGCAAGACATGAAACAAGGAAGCGATGAATCTTTGAGCAACACGGCTTCTCCAAAAAGTATATTTTGGCCAGCACTTATGTCGGCTGCTGTACTTGGAATGTCTGGCTATATGTACAGTACCTTAGGTGCCTATGACAATTTAAATCAACCGATTGCCGCAGAACAATCGCACCAAGGCATGGATCCAGCTCAAATGATGTCACAGCGTGTAGAGATGATGGAAGCGCAAACACAAGCTGAACCCGAAAACAGTCAACTATGGTTTAGTTTAGGTCACGCTTATATTTCAGCTAACCGTTTTAACGATGCAATCCTAGCATTTGATAAAACAATGGAATTAGTGGGCGTGCATGCTGAATTGCTGGGGCCAAAAGCCACCGCTTTGTATTATGCATCAAACCAACAAATGACCCCTCAAGTTCAAGCACTCATTGACGAGTCTCTCGCACTTGACTCATCAGATCCTTCAACTTTATTACTTGTCGGGATGAATGCTTTTTTCTCTGCTGATTATCAAAATGCCATTGATGCTTGGCAACTCATCTTAGACAGCGGGCGTAAAGATGTCGATCGTAGTGCAATCATCAATGCAATCGACAGTGCAAAAATGAGAATGAACGTAGAAGGTACAATGCCCAATGATAGTGCGCACAAAAATATAAAAGCTGAGGCTGCTAATAAAGTTACAGTCAACATTTCTATCTCGCCAGAACTTCAAGCTCAAGCGTCAAGCACGGACATGTTATTTGTTTTTGCTCGCGCAGTTGACGGAACTAAAGTCCCTTTAGCTGCAACTAAAGTGTCTGCGGGAAGCTTGCCAACAGCTGTTACACTTGATGACAGCACTAATATGGGCGGTAATGTCAAACTCAGTGATGCTAAAAATGTAGAAGTTATTGCCGTACTGTCTAAACATGGCAGTGTCAAACCACAACCTGGCGATCTTCAAGGCAGGCTAGCCACTGTAGAGGTCGGTTCGACAGGGCAACTCGTACTCGATACTCTGGTAAAGTGACTGTATTTGCACACATAAAAAAACCGGCAATCGCCGGTTTTTTTATAAAACAACAAAGATTACTTAGACATAAACTCAATTGCTTTTTTATAATCTTCATCAGAGCAGTCAGTACACATGCCGCCTGGTGGCATTGCATTAAGACCTGATTTAACACTTGAAACTAGTGTATCTATGCCCTTTGCTAAGCGAGGCTCCCACGCAGCAGCATCGTGCACTTTTGGCGCGCCGGCAATACCCATACTGTGACAAACTTGACAGGCTTTATCGTAAACAGCTTTGCCTTCTTGTGCAAAAGCACTCGTCGATAAAGTTAATGCAGCAGCTGCAGACAGTGCTAATAATTTTTTCATTTTTTAGATTCCTAATGCAAATTCTAACAAAGCTCACGCTGCCCTTGTACCATGCGGCAGACTTATTATGCCGGCTAAGGTTACTACAAAGTTCAACAAACCGCATCTTTTTGTGATTTTTATCGCACAAAAAAGCACACAACAAGACAATGCTCTCAAAAACGTTAATATATTAGCAAATGTTAAAAAAAGTTCGTAAAAATTACTCAGTATTCGAACTACATCAAATTGCTAGCACTTAATCACAAGCAAAGCTAAACGCTTGAAAGCCTATGTGTTAGTATCTCTTGTGCTTTCATACAGCTTAATATAGGGGTTTCAGTGACAACACAAACGCATTCAACAACACTGGTATCGGCTAGTAACTTAACTTGTATCAGAGAAGAGCGCATTTTATTTGATGAACTGAGCTTCGATATAACTGAAGGCGAAATCGTTCAAATAGAAGGCCCTAACGGTGCAGGTAAAACCAGCCTATTACGGATCATTGCTGGCTTATCTCGCCCTTACGCGGGACATATATCCTTTAAAGGTGAGAATATCACTCGCTGCCGCGACGAATACAATGAGGCGTTATTGTATTTAGGACATCTTGCCGGGATCAAAAGCGAACTAACTGCAGAAGAAAATCTTAACTTCAATTTAAGGATCAGTGGGTATAATGATTTCAACACCAATGACATCCTTGCTAAAGTCAACTTGTCTGGTTTTGAAGAAGCATTAGCTGGCCACTTATCTGCAGGACAACATAGGCGCACCGCACTGGCAAGACTTTGGCATACTAACTGTAAAATTTGGCTACTTGATGAACCTTTTACAGCCATCGATAAAAAAGGTGTAGAAGAATTAGAGCAACTCTTCCTTGCACATGCAAAACGCGGTGGGTGTGTGATCTTAACCACACACCAAGATATGGGGATCATTCGTGATGATGTACTCCGTAAAATCAAGCTCGATTACCGCTTTGTATAAGGTCCAATAATGAATAAAGGTATTAGTTATACGAAAGCATTTACCACATTATTAAAGCGTGACTTACAAATTGCGGTACGCCATCGTGGTGATATTTTTAACCCATTACTTTTTTTTGTACTTGTAGTGACACTTTTTCCATTAGGCATTGGTCCTGAGCCCCAAGTGTTAAGCAGGGTCGCACCTGGAGTTATATGGGTCGCCGCCCTACTCGCTTCAATGCTATCACTTGAGCGCTTATTTAAAGCCGACTATGCCGATGGTAGTTTAGAGCAAATGCTGCTTAGTCCACAGCCATTACCCTTAATGGTGCTGGCTAAGGTGCTTGCACATTGGATACTAACGGGCGTGCCGCTTATTTTAATCGCCCCTTTACTGGCAGTGTTATTACATTTAGATACAAACAGTTATACAGCATTGATTGCCACACTGACATTAGGCACCCCAGTGCTAAGTTTATTAGGCGCAATTGGTGTTGCGCTGACGGTGGGGCTACACAAAGGAGGCGTACTGCTTAGTTTACTTATTTTGCCCCTGTACATTCCCGTGCTTATTTTTGCTACCAGCGCCATAGATGCCGCAGGCATGAATTTACCTTACAGTGGTCAACTCGCAATAATTGCCGCAATGTTGATCGGTTCATTAACGCTAGCACCATTTGCTATTGGTGCCTCCTTAAGAGTGAGTACTAATTAAATGTGGAAATGGTTACATTCATACGCAGATCCTCAACGTGCTTATAAGCTTTCAAGCACCTTATTGCCTTGGTTTGCCAGTTTGGCTATCGCCCTTATTGGTATTGGGACTATTTGGGGCTTAGCCTTTGCTCCCACAGACTATCAACAAGGTGACAGTTACCGAATTATCTTTATTCATGTACCGGCAGCATCGATGTCAATGGCCGCCTATATGGGGATGGCTACTTGTTCGTTTATCGGCATTGTATGGCAAATAAAGTCTGCTGACTGGGCTGCGGCTTCCATTGCGCCCATAGGGGCCGTTATAACCTTTATCGCTCTCATCACTGGCGCAACATGGGGCAAGCCTATGTGGGGCACATGGTGGGTGTGGGACGCACGTTTAACATCTGAGTTAGTATTGCTGTTTCTATATCTAGGAGTGATCTCCCTTTACGCCTCATTTGAAGATAAAGTATTAGCAGCAAGAGCCGCGGGTATATTGGCAATTGTTGGTGTTATTAACATTCCAATCATCAAATACTCAGTAGACTGGTGGAGTTCATTGCATCAGCCTTCAACAATACGCATTACTGAAAAGTCAACCATGTCGACTGATATGCTTTACCCCTTACTCATTAATATCGTGGGTTTTGGACTGATGATTGCGGCCATTACCTTAGTCAGGTTTAGAACAGAAATTTTAGCGCGAAATGCTATGCGGCCATGGGTGCGTGATTTAGCTAAAGCGCAGAGGGAAAAATAATGCAATTTAGTTCAATAAGTGAATTTTTTAATATGGGCGGCTATGCCTTTTATGTGTGGCTTGCTTACGGTATCACCTTCTTTTCCCTCGCAACGCTCATCACTTTGAGTGTGAGACAAAAACGAAAAGTGTTGAGCGAAATCGCGAAGAAAATTCAGCGAGAAGAACGCTTGAAAAAAACTCGGAGTATAAAATCGTGAACCCAAGACGAAAGAAACGCCTAACCCTTGCAGTAGCTTTAATAGTCGGTGTGGCGGCAATCGCTTCTTTATTGCTGTACGCCTTAAACTCAAACCTCAATCTATTTTTTACTCCTACAGAAATTGTACAAGGTAAAAAAGACACCGGCGTAATGCCAGAAATAGGTCAACGGATCCGTGTCGGCGGCATGGTCACTATTGGCTCAATGGTTCGAGATCCTGACAGCCTACACGTTGAATTTGCAGTCCATGATGCAGCAGGCGGCGAAATCATTGTCACTTACGATGACTTGTTGCCAGATCTATTCCGTGAAGGGCAGGGAATTGTAGCCCAAGGTATTTTATCAGCGCCCGGTAAGCTAGAGGCTACAGAGGTCTTAGCAAAGCATGACGAGAACTATATGCCACCAGAAGTTGCAGAGGCGATGGGTCAGAGTCACGAAAAACTTGATTACAGCGAAGGCCAGTCAAAGGCTGCCGGTTATAAGTAGTTGTTAACACTTTAAATCTAAAAGCCTTCATTTATTGAAGGCTTTTTTGCAAAAGCGGCAAAATCATTTAGATTATCAACCACTGAATGACACATATTTAAGTGTACTCGTCGCAGTTTCTACCCCTGACAAAGAGAGTGTACGAGCTAAGCATATCAATAATGCAATTACGGTCATTGCTACATCTCAACCAAAGCGCTTATATTGTCATTTAAGAGCAATTAGCCTTAAATATTATTCTAACTATTGCAGCTAGATAAGACATAACGACCTAAGCCCATACTATCGAACACAGTCAATATAAACACGGGCTAACGCTAAACTCCTACTCATCAAGTGCAACGCTAGCAACCTAGGTTAAACAGACACAGTAAGGTTTCTGGTATTGCGACATATCAATATACTTATTTGCAATCTAACTAGGCGTAACCATAAGTCTCCTGCAATGTTCAGGCTTAGCCATATCACCTACAAATACTACCACTCTTAAAAATTCCGTTCAGCAATCACCCTGCTTGTGGCTGTAGCTGTGGCTGTGGCTGTAGCTGTGGCTGTGGCTGTGGCTGTGGCTGTGGCTGTGGCTGTGGCTGTGGCTGTGGCTGTGGCTGTGGCTGTGGCTGTGGCTGTGCAGAAAGACTAAGCGCCAAGATTTTATTAGCAAGTAAAATCTAGACATAAAAAAGGCCGAACATATCGTTCGGCCTTTTAAAACTAAGACTTATTTACTCTGCAGTGTCTTCAACAGCTTCAGCTGCTTCAGGACGACCTACTAGTTCAATGTACGCCATAGGCGCTTTATCACCAGTACGTAGACCGCACTTAAGAATACGAGTGTAACCACCAGGACGTTCCTGGAAGCGTGGACCCAATTCAGTAAATAACTTACCAACGACTTCAGCGTCGCGAGTACGTGCAAATGCCAAACGGCGATTTGCTACACTATCACTCTTAGCAAGTGTTATCAGAGGTTCAACTACGCGACGCAGTTCTTTCGCTTTAGCTACAGTAGTTTTGATCACTTCGTGACGAACTATTGAGCATGCCATGTTACGGAACATAGCTTGACGATGACTGCTGTTACGGTTTAGTTGACGACCACTCTTACGATGGCGCATGACCTAATCCTTATTACCTATATCTGTACTAATCTGGACTTAAAGGTCGTCTGCTAAACTAGCTGGAGGCCAGTTTTCAAGACGCATACCTAACGACAGTCCGCGAGATGCAAGAACATCCTTAATTTCGGTAAGAGACTTCTTACCCAAGTTAGGAGTTTTCAACAACTCAACTTCAGTGCGTTGTACCAGATCGCCGATGTAATGAATCGCTTCAGCCTTCAAACAGTTGGCTGAACGTACAGTTAGCTCTAAATCGTCGACAGGACGCAACAATATCGGATCGAACTCCGGCTTCTCTTCTACCGGTGCAGCCTCAGTCACATCACGTAACTCAACAAACGCATCTAGCTGTTCAGCAAGAATTGTTGCAGAGCGACGGATAGCTTCCTCAGGATCAATAGTACCGTTTGTGGTCATATCGATAACGAGTTTATCTAAGTCTGTACGTTGTTCAACACGAGCAGCTTCTACATTGTATGCAATGCGAGCAACTGGTGAGAACGAAGAATCAACCAACAAGCGGCCGATAGGGCGATCATCGTCTTCAGTTTGTGCACGGGCAGAAGCCGGTACATAACCACGACCACGCTCTACGCGGATACGCATGCTGACTTCATTATTACCTGTCAAATGACAAATAACATGGTCAGGATTCATAACGGTAACATCACCGTCATGCGTGATATCTGCTGCAGTAACAGGGCCTGCGCCTGACTTACTAAGCGTAAGCATAGCTTCGTCTTTTCCTTCAATAACTACAGCTAACCCTTTAAGGTTAAGTAGTATTTCAAGGATATCTTCTTGCACGCCTTCCTTGCTACTGTATTCATGCAGTACACCATCGATCTCTACTTCGGTAACCGCGCAGCCTGGCATAGACGACAATAGGATACGACGCAACGCGTTACCTAAAGTGTGACCAAAACCACGCTCTAGCGGCTCCAGTGTAACCTTGGCACGTGTTGGATTAACCTGCTCGATATCAACGAGACGCGGTTTAAGAAATTCTGTAACAGAACCCTGCATTGTGTCCTCTCTTTTGTTTTAACTTTACTTAGAGTAAAGTTCGACGATCAGCTGTTCGTTAATTTCCGCAGACAAATCACTACGCTCTGGAGTACGCTTGAAAGCACCTTCCATTTTAGTGTTGTCAACTTCAACCCATGTTGGCTTTTCGCGTTGAGCCGACACTTCTAAAGCCGCTTTAATACGAGCTTGAGTACGTGACTTCTCGCGAACGCTCACTACATCATTCGCAGACACTTTGAATGATGGAATGTTAACGACGCTACCATTAACCATAATTGATTTATGGCTAACTAGCTGACGTGATTCAGCGCGTGTTGCACCAAAACCCATACGATAAACGACGTTATCAAGACGAGTTTCTAAAAGAGTAAGCAGGTTTTCACCAGTATTACCTTTAGTACGTGCAGCATCTTTGTAGTAGTTACGGAATTGCTTTTCTAGCACACCGTACATACGACGAACTTTTTGTTTCTCGCGTAGCTGAACGCCATACTCAGACAGACGGGTCTTACGAGCGCCGTGTTGTCCAGGTGCAGTTTCAAGCTTACACTTCGAATCGATTGCTCTCACGCCGCTTTTTAGGAAAAGGTCTGTACCTTCTCTGCGGCTGAGCTTGAGCTTTGGACCCAAGTATCTTGCCATGTTCTTTCTCCAACTATCCTATTTAAAAACGACGTGTTAAACGCGACGTTTCTTAGGAGGACGACAACCATTATGAGGGATAGGCGTCACATCGGTAATGTTAGTTATTTTATAACCAACCGAGTTTAGTGCACGAATCGCAGATTCGCGTCCTGGACCTGGACCCTTCACAAACACTTCTAGGTTTTTAACACCGTAGTCCTGAGCGGCAGTACCTGCGCGTTCAGCAGCAACCTGTGCAGCAAATGGGGTAGATTTACGTGAACCACGGAAACCTGAACCACCAGAAGTTGCCCAAGATAGTGCGTTACCTTGACGATCTGTAATGGTAATAATAGTGTTGTTGAAAGACGCATGGATATGCGCCATACCATCAGCAACCTGTTTACGTACACGCTTACGCGGAGAACGTGACGGAACTTTAGCCATTGTGGATTACCCCGTTACTTTCTAATTGGTTTACGTGGACCTTTACGCGTACGCGCATTGGTCTTAGTACGTTGCCCACGAAGGGGAAGGCTACGACGATGGCGAAGGCCACGGTAACAACCAAGGTCCATAAGACGCTTGATGTTCATGGAAACTTCGCGACGTAAATCACCTTCTACAATGTAGTTGGCAACTTCTTCGCGTAGAGTATCTATTTGAGCTTCGCTCAATTCCTTGATCTTAGCATCTTCAGCAATTGAAGTAGCCGCGCAAATAGCTTGTGCGCGAGTACGACCAATGCCGTAGATAGCAGTCAATGCAATGACTGTATGCTTTTGATCAGGAATGTTAATGCCAGCGATACGGGCCACTATGCACTCCTCAAGTTAAAGGTCATCTGTGAAAAGCCCGGTAGGATACTCGACAGACGACAATTTAGCAAATAATATTTTGACCAGCCCCGACTGGGCTGGTCAAATCTTTCTTTTTAGCCTTGACGCTGTTTGTGTTTAGGTTCAACACAAATCACGCGAACAACGCCACTACGCTTTACGATCTTGCAGTTACGGCAGATCTTCTTCACGGAAGCTCGAACTTTCATTTCATCACTCCGAGATTACTATCTTAGCGACCAAAGCGATCTAAGTTCGCTTTGTTTACCAAGTTAGCTTTCTTCATTACAGACTCATACTGATGAGACATCATATGGGTCTGAACTTGAGCCATGAAGTCCATGATTACGACTACCATAATTAGTAGTGAAGTACCGCCAAAATAGAACTGTACTTGCCACGCAATTAACATGAACTCCGGAATTAAGCAGATAAAAGTAATATATAACGCGCCAGCTAATGTTAGGCGGGTCATTACTTTATCAATGTAACGCGAAGTCTGTTCTCCAGGACGAATCCCGGGAATAAACGCACCACTCTTCTTCAAGTTATCTGCCGTTTCGCGAGGGTTAAACACCAACGCAGTGTAGAAGAAACAGAAAAAGATAATCGCTGTTGCATATAACAATGAGTACAGCGGTTGTCCTGGTGACACAGCAAGTGAAAAGTCACTCAACCATGACATGGACTCATTTTGACCAAACCACTGAGCCAGTGTGCCTGGAAACAAAATGATGCTGGACGCAAAAATAGGTGGAATAACACCAGCCATATTTATCTTCAGCGGTAAATGTGTGCTTTGCGCTGCGAAGACCTTACGGCCCTGCTGACGCTTAGCATAGTTTACAACGATACGACGTTGTCCACGCTCTACAAATACCACAAAATATGTGACAGCAAAAACAATTACTGCCAGCAACAACAACACTAGTACACTTATGTCGCCTTGACGCGCCTGCTCAGCCGTTTGGCCGATAGCAGATGGTAGACCTGCAACAATACCTGCGAAAATTAATATCGAGATACCGTTACCAATGCCTCTCTCAGTAATTTGCTCACCTAGCCACATTAGGAACATTGTTCCCGTAACTAAACTAACAACTGCAACGACATAGAAACCTAATCCGAGATTTATTACTAAACCTGGTACTAAATTTGGAAGTCCTGTTGCAATACCGATAGCTTGGAATGTTCCCAAGACCAACGTGCCGTATCTTGTATACTGACTAATTTTCTTTCGCCCTGACTCACCTTCCTTTTTAAGTTCAGCGAGCGCTGGGTGAACAACAGTCAATAATTGCATGATAATCGATGCTGAAATATACGGCATGATACCTAATGCAAAAATAGAGGCACGTTCAAGGGCACCACCAGAGAACATGTTAAACATGCCTAAGATGGTATCCTTTTGCTGATTGAACAGCTCTGCTAATACAGCAGCGTCAATACCAGGAATTGGTACAAACGAACCGGCTCTAAAGACGATAATTGCACCAATCACGAACAGGAGACGGGTTTTCAATTCAGATAAACCGCCTTTCGCGCTTTTTAAATCAAGTCCTGGTTTTGCCATCGACGTATTATTCCTCGATCTTGCCACCGGCAGCTTCAATAGCTGCACGTGCACCTTTGGTTACCTTAAGACCTTTTACGGTCACTGGGCGCTCAATGGTACCTGAAAGAACGATTTTAGCAAACTGTATGTTGCGAGTAACTAGATTCGCATCTTTCAGCGCATTTAGGTCGATAACATCACCGTTAACTTTAGCTAGTTCGCTGATGCGAACTTCAGCTGATACCAACGCACGACGCGAGGTAAAACCGAATTTAGGTAGACGGATCTTAAGTGGCATTTGACCACCCTCGAAACCGACGCGAACACCGCCGCCAGAACGAGACTTCTGACCTTTGTGACCACGACCTGCAGTTTTACCTAGGCCTGAACCGATACCGCGACCTACACGCTTAGCTGCTGATTTAGCACCTGCAGCAGGTGATAGAGTATTTAGACGCATCTTATACTTCCTCCACCGAAACCATGTAGTAAACCTTGTTAATCATACCGCGAACAGAAGGAGTATCTTCTAGTTCAACAGTGTGATTAATGCGGCGTAGACCTAGACCAGTCAAAGTTGCACGGTGCTTTGGTAAGCGGCCGATAGAACTTTTGGTCTGAGTTACTTTAAGTGTTTTAGTAGCCATGGTGCATTAACCTCGAATTTCATCAACATTCAGGCCACGCTTAGCTGCAATTTGTGATGGTGACTTCATGTGCACCAACGCATCTACAGTTGCGCGAACGATGTTGATCGGGTTAGTAGAACCGTATGCTTTTGACAGTACGTTATGAACGCCTGCTACTTCCAATACGGCACGCATTGCGCCACCGGCAATAATACCGGTACCGTCAGAGGCTGGCTGCATGTAAACACGTGAACCAGTATGACGACCCTTTACAGGGTGGTGTAAGGTACCGTTATTCAATTCAACATTTACAATGTTACGGCGAGCCTTTTCCATTGCTTTTTGAATTGCTGCTGGTACTTCACGCGCTTTACCATAGCCATAGCCGACTTTACCGTTACCGTCACCCACTACAGTTAGTGCAGTGAAGCTAAAGATACGTCCGCCTTTAACTACTTTAGAAACACGATTAACTGCAACTAACTTCTCTTGCAGATCGTCTTTTTGTTGAGCTTCAAATTTAGCCATTTTTCATCATTCCTTAGAACTTGAGGCCAGCTTCACGAGCAGCGTCTGCTAAAGCAGCAACGCGTCCGTGATACTTGAAGCCGGAACGATCGAATGCAACTACAGCTACGCCTTTTTCGATAGCGCGCTCAGCAACGGTTTTACCCACTGCTTTAGCTGCATCTACGTTACCTGTGTACTTTAGCTGCTCTGATACCGCTTTTTCAGCAGTAGAAGCTGCCGCCAACACTACGTTTTCAGGGCTAATAACCTGTGCGTATGTGTGACGTGGTGTACGATGTACAACCAGACGATTAACGCCCAGCTCTTGGATCTTCTTACGGGCGCGAGTTGCGCGACGTAAGCGAGATGTTTTCTTATCCATATCGCGTTACCTACTTCTTCTTAGCCTCTTTACGGCGTACTTGTTCATCAGCATAACGAACACCTTTACCTTTGTAAGGCTCTGGTGGACGGTAGCCGCGAATCTCAGCAGCAACCTGACCAATTAACTGCTTATCAGTACCCTTAAGTACGATTTCAGTTTGGCTAGGACATTCTGCTGTTACGCCGTCAGGAAGTTCGTGTACCAGTGGGTGAGAGAAACCTAGAGTCAAATCAACGCCTTTACCAGCGATTTTCGCACGGTAACCGACACCAATTAACTGAAGTTTCTTTTCAAAACCAGCTGTAACACCAACAACCATATTGTTGATTAGAGCTCGAGCAGTACCCGCTTGAGCGGCAGTTTTCACGCCTTCAACCGAACTACACTTAATTTCGTTGTCTTCTACAACAACAGAAACGTCAGCGTTAATCACTCGAGTCAAACTACCTTTAGTACCTTTTACGGTGATAGTTTGTTCGTTTAAAGTCACTTCTACGCCTGCAGGGATAGCGACTGGTGCTTTTGCGACACGAGACATTGCTAGCTCCTTATGCTACGTAGCAGATAACTTCCCCACCCATGCCATTTTGGCGGGCAGTACGATCAGTCATCAAACCTTTAGAAGTGGACACGATAGCGACACCCAGTCCGCCCATAACCTTTGGTAGTTCGTTTTTACCTTTGTAAATACGAAGACCAGGACGGCTAACGCGCTGGATAGTCTCAACGACTGGCTGACCTTGGAAATACTTAAGAGTAACTTCCAGTTCAGGCTTGGCTTCATCTGCTACGGCGTAGTCAGTGATGTAACCTTCTTCTTTAAGCAATTTCGCGATAGCGATCTTAAGCTTAGCAGAAGGCATCTTCACAGATACGTGTTTAGCAGCTTGGCCGTTACGAATACGTGTTAACATATCCGCAATAGGATCTTGCATGCTCATATTAGCTTACTCCGTGACAAGTGCTTACCAGCTGGCCTTGCGTAGGCCAGGAACTTCACCGCGCATAGTTGCTTCACGTAATTTAATACGGCTAAGGCCGAATTTACGTAGGAAACCATGTGGGCGACCAGTTTGACTACAGCGATTGCGCTGACGCGCAGAGCTAGAGTCACGTGGTAGAGCTTGTAACTTAAGTACTGCATCCCAACGGTCTTCGTCTGAAGTGGTTGGACTGCTAATGATAGCTTTAAGAGCCAGACGCTTTTCAGCGAACTTAGCTACGAGCTTTGCACGTTTTACTTCACGTGCTTTCATTGAACTTTTTGCCATTACGCTACCCTTATTTCTTGAATGGGAAGTTAAAGCCTTCGAGCAAAGCTCGGCCTTCTTCATCATTCTTCGCAGAAGTAGTGATTACAATATCCATACCGCGGATCTTATCGATTTTATCGTATTCGATCTCTGGGAAGATAATTTGCTCACGCACGCCCATCGCATAGTTACCACGACCGTCGAATGATTTTGCACTCATACCACGGAAATCACGGATACGCGGGATTGCGATATCTACTAAACGCTCTAAGAATTCCCACATACGCTCACCGCGTAGTGTGACCTTACAGCCGATTGGGTAGCCTTCACGGATTTTAAAACCAGCAACTGACTTACGAGCTACAGTCACTACTGGCTTTTGACCAGCGATAGCAGTCATGTCACGAAGCGCATGCTCCATAACTTTCTTATCTGCTACTGCTTCGCCAACACCCATATTAAGGGTGATCTTTTCAATCCGAGGGACTTGCATGACACTGGTAAAACCAAACTTTTTGACAAGTTCAGGACTAACAGTCTCTTGATATTTATCATGCAGTTTCGCCATCGTTTACTCCAATTACTTAACGAGTTCACTGTTCGACTTAAAGAAACGGACTTTTTTGCCGTCTTCAAATCGGAAACCAACGCGATCAGCTTTGCCAGTGGCAGAGTTGAAAATCGCTACGTTTGATGCTTGTATCGGTGCTTCTTGCTCAACAATACCGCCAGCTACGCCCAATTGTGGGTTTGGCTTTTGGTGTTTCTTGACAAGGTTAATACCTTCTACAATTAATTTACCAGTAGTTAGAACCTGAGAAACCTTACCGCGTTTACCCTGATCTTTACCTGCTAGTACAATTACTTCGTCTTGACGACGTATTTTTGCTGCCATTTTAGAAGCTCCTTACAGTACTTCTGGTGCCAGCGAGACAATTTTCATGAACTGCTCTGTGCGCAATTCACGTGTCACTGGTCCAAAGATACGAGTACCAATCGGTGCAAGGTTTGCATTAAGCAATACCGCTGCATTCCGATCGAAGCGAATGACAGAACCGTCTGGACGACGTACGCCTTTCTTAGTACGGACTACCACCGCGTTATATACATCACCTTTCTTCGCTTTACCGCGAGGAATCGCTTCTTTTACAGAAACTTTAATGACGTCGCCGATACCGGCATAACGACGATGAGAGCCACCCAAGACCTTAATACACTGAACTCTACGAGCGCCACTGTTACAGGCGACTTCTAGAGTCGATTGCATTTGGATCATTTTAAGTGCTCCGCTATCGTTACTTCACAATCCCACATAGGGGTACATTTATTGCCCGATTCTTGACTTTAATTTAATCAAAAATGGCGCGCAAGTGTAACACCTATAAATAGGAATAGATAGTACTAAAAATACAAACGGCTCCGAAAGTCGGAGCCGTTTAACTAAATACCTAATAAACTTAGGCTTTTGATACTACTTCAACCAGAGTCCAAGACTTAGTCTTAGACAGCGGACGGCATTCGCGAATAGTCACGACATCGCCAGCATTACACTGATTTTGTTCGTCATGTGCATGGATCTTAGTCGTACGCTTAAGGAACTTCCCGTATAAAGGATGCTTTACCTTACGCTCAATAGCTACAGTGATAGACTTGTCCATCTTGTTGCTAAGTACTCGACCCTGCAAAGTACGGATATTATCAGACATTATGCACCCGCCTTAGAAGTAATAATGGTCTTAACGCGCGCAATGTTGCGACGCACGATTTTAAGCTGATGAGTCTGAGTTAACTGACCAGTGGCGTGTTGCATACGCAGATTAAACTGCTCACGCAGCAGACCAAGCAGTTCAGCGTTCAGTTCTTCAACGCTCTTTTCTGTTAGTTCGCTCGCTTTCATTACATCACCGTCTTAGTTACGAAGGTCGTCTTCAGAGGTAATTTTGCAGCAGCAAGAGCAAAGGCTTCACGAGCCAACTCTTCTGATACACCATTCATCTCATAAAGAACCTTACCTGGTTGAATCTGGCAAACCCAGTATTCAACGTTACCCTTACCTTTACCCATACGCACTTCAAGAGGCTTAGAGGTAATTGGCTTATCAGGGAAAACGCGGATCCAGATCTGACCTTGACGTTTAATGTGACGTGTCATAGCACGACGCGCAGATTCAATTTGACGAGCAGTAAGACGACCACGTCCTACCGCTTTCAAACCGAATTCACCGAAGCTAACTTCAGTGCCGTTCGCTAGGCCGCGGTTGCGACCTTTGAACATTTTGCGAAACTTCATTCTTTTTGGTTGCAGCATTGCCAGCTCTCCTATTTACCGCGAGGCTTACGCTTCGGCTGCTGTTTCGGCTCTTCATGCTGAGGAACGATACCGTCTAGAACTTCACCTTTGAAGACCCAAACTTTAACGCCGATCACACCGTATTGAGTGTGACTCTCAGAAGTAGAATAGTCGATATCAGCACGAAGAGTATGCAAAGGTACACGACCTTCACGATACCATTCTGAACGCGCAATCTCAGCGCCGCCTAGACGGCCGCTAACTTCAACTTTGATCCCTTTAGCACCAAGGCGCATTGCGTTTTGAACAGCGCGCTTCATAGCACGACGGAACATAACACGACGCTCTAGCTGCGAAGCGATGCCATCGGCAACAAGCTTGGCATCTAGCTCTGGTTTACGGATCTCAGCGATGTTAATTTGAGCTGGAGTACCAGTCAATTTAGCAACTGCATTGCGTAGCTTTTCTACGTCTTCGCCTTTCTTACCAATCACAACACCTGGACGGGCTGTGTGGATAGTAACACGAACACTTTTAGCTGGACGCTCGATAACAATCTTAGAAACTGATGCTTGCTTAAGTTTCTTTTCAAGAAACTTACGCACTTCCCAGTCACTACTCAAGTTATTGGCATAGTCTGACTTGTCAGCGTACCATGTCGAGATCCAAGGCTTAGTGATACCCAGACGGATACCATTAGGATGTACTTTCTGTCCCATTGCTAACTCCTAGCGATCTGATACAACCACAGTAATGTGGCTGGTACGCTTGATTATGCGATCAGCACGGCCTTTAGCACGTGGCATGATACGCTTCATAGTTGGACCTTCATCGATCATAATCGCTCCAACTCTCAATTCATCAATGTCAGCACCTTCATTGTGCTCAGCATTAGCGATTGCAGAGTCCAGTACTTTTTTAACAAGTACTGCAGCTTTCTTAGGGCTGAAAGTTAGAATTTCGAGAGCCTTAGCAACAGGCAGTCCACGGATTTGATCTGCAACCAAACGACACTTTTGAGGCGACGTACGGGCAAAACGATGTTTAGCTAAAACTTCCATCTTATTCCTCCCGTATTAACGCTTCTTCGCTTTCTTATCTGCAGCATGGCCGCGATAAGTGCGAGTTGGTGAAAATTCACCAAGCTTGTGGCCGATCATTTCGTCAGTTACGAACACAGGTACGTGCTGACGACCATTATGGACAGCGATGGTCAACCCAATCATATTAGGGATGATCATAGAGCGACGAGACCAAGTCTTAATTGGCTTCTTGTCTCCCGCTTCCATCGCTTTCTCTACCTTCTTCAGCAAGTGTAGGTCAATGAATGGACCTTTCTTGAGAGAACGTGGCATGGCGAATCCTCTTACTTTTTATTGCGACGACGTACAATGTACTTGTCGGTGCGTTTGTTACTACGAGTCTTATAACCCTTAGTAGGCTGACCCCATGGAGACACAGGATGACGACCACCAGATGTACGGCCTTCACCACCACCATGTGGGTGATCTACTGGGTTCATTGCAACACCACGAACTGTTGGGCGTACGCCTCTCCAGCGTTTAGCACCTGCTTTACCTAACTGGCGTAGCATATGCTCGGCATTACCAACTTCACCCAATGTCGCGCGGCAATCAACCGGCACTTTACGCATTTCGCCAGAGCGAAGACGTAGAGTGGCGTATGCGCCATCACGAGCAATAACTTGTACATAAGCACCTGCAGAACGCGCGATTTGAGCACCTTTACCAGGCTTCATTTCGACTGCGTGCACTACGCTACCCACAGGGATATTACGTAGAGGCATTGCGTTACCGCTCTTGATCTCTGCATCGATACCAGACTGGATTGAATCACCAGCTTTCATGCCTTTCGCGGCAATGATGTAACGACGCTCACCATCAGCGTAAAGTACCAATGCGATGTTAGCTGTACGGTTTGGATCATATTCCAAACGTTCAACCTTCGCAGGGATACCGTCTTTGTTACGCTTAAAGTCGATTAGACGATAATGTTGCTTATGTCCGCCACCAATGTGACGTGAAGTGATGCGACCAGTATTGTTACGGCCACCACTTTTTGATTTTTTCGCCAACAGGCCTGCAAAAGGTTTACCTTTATGCAAATCGCTGTTCACCACTTTAACTACGTGGCGACGACCTGGAGAGGTTGGCTTACACTTAATAACTGCCATGATAATTCTCCTTTGCTTATTCAGCGCCGCCGACGAAATCGATGTCAGCACCTTCAGCTAGAGTAACATAGGCTTTTTTCCAATCGCTACGACGACCAGTACGGGCACCGTGACGCTTAGTTTTACCTTTGTTAACCAAAGTGCGAACTGAATCGACTTCAACTTCGAATAGCTGTGCTACTGCAGCTTTAACTTCAGCTTTAGTTGCATCGATAGCTACACGGAAAACAACTGTATTGTTTTTCTCTGCATTCACAGTGCTCTTTTCAGAGATATGTGGCGCAAGAATAACTTTTAACAAACGTTCTTCGCTTATCATCCCAGCATCTCCTCGATTTGCTTAATAGCTTCAGCAGTTACGAGTACTTTGTTGAATGCGATAAGGCTAACTGGATCAATACCAGCAACATCACGAACATCAACTTTGTACAAGTTACGAGCAGCTAAGAACAAGTTCTCGTCAACTTCTGGAGTAACAATTAACACGTCTTCAAGTTGCATTTCAGCAAGTTTAGCTTTCAACTCTTTAGTTTTAGGAGCTTCAACACCAAACGACTCAACAACTACTAAACGGTCTTGACGTACCAATTCAGAGAATATGCTTTTCAGCGCTCCACGGTACATCTTCTTGTTAACTTTTTGGCTATGATCTTGTGCTTTAGCAGCGAATGTTACGCCACCGCCACGCCAGATTGGGCCTTTAACAGTACCGGCACGTGCACGGCCAGTACCTTTTTGGCGCCATGGCTTCTTGCCAGAGCCAACTACTTCTGCACGAGTCTTTTGAGCACGAGTGCCCTGACGCGCGTTTGCAGCATAAGCTACAACTACCTGATGAACCAGTGCTTCATTAAAGTCACGGCCGAAGGTAGTTTCGGAAACTTCAAGAGCACTCTGTGCGTCTTTCAATACCAATTCCATTACTATCTCCTCAGACCTTAAGCTTTAACAGCTGGTTTGATGATCAGGTCGCCATTAGTAGCGCCTGGAACTGCACCCTTAACCAGTAGCAAGTTACGCTCAGCATCTACACGTACAACGTCTAGATTCTGCGTAGTAACACGCTCTGCACCCATGTGGCCTGACATTTTCTTACCTTTGAAAACGCGACCAGGTGTCTGGTTTTGACCAATAGAACCGTTAGATCTATGAGCCAAAGAGTTACCATGTGTCATATCTTGGGCATGGAAGTTCCAACGCTTAATACCGCCTTGGAAGCCTTTACCTTTTGATTGACCAGTTACATCAACTTTCGCTATGTCAGCGAAGATATCTACATTAAGCTCAGCACCCACTTCGATGCTTTCACCTTCACCATCTTCCAAACGCAATTCCCACAAACCACGACCGGCTTCAACGCCTGCCTTAGCGAAGTGACCTGCTTCTGGTTTAGTGATGCGATTAGCTTTTTTGGTACCAGTAGTAACTTGAAGTGCACGGTAACCGTCTGTATCCAAAGTTTTCACTTGGGTTACACGGTTAGCAGCAATTTCAATTACTGTTACAGGTACCGACGCGCCATCTTCATTGAAGATACGAGTCATACCTACTTTACGACCGATAAGACCGATAGCCATCTCTCAAACCTCTTCTAAGCTCAATTAACCCAAGCTAATCTGAACGTCAACACCCGCCGCAAGATCTAAACGCATAAGTGCGTCAACAGTCTTTTCAGTCGGCTCTACGATGTCAACAAGACGCTTGTGAGTACGAAGTTCGTACTGATCACGTGCATCTTTATTAACGTGTGGAGAAGTCAAAATGGTATAACGTTCTTTACGCGTTGGTAGTGGAATTGGACCACGAACCTGTGCGCCTGTACGCTTAGCAGTTTCAACGATTTCCGCAGTAGACTGATCAATCAAACGATGATCAAATCCTTTTAAGCGGATACGGATTCTTTGGTTCTGCATTGACCAGAGCTCCTAAAATGTACACATAAAAAATCACCCTCTAGCTTCTTCCAGCTGGAAAAGCAGAGCGAGATGATTTAACCGTTCGACTCACAATTGGAGTCGCTGTATTTTTACGTCAACCTCGAGGGTAGACTATTTAAATCGCCTAATGGTTAAGGCGAGGGGCTATTATACTGACTTTAAGTTTCAGATCAACCCCACTGTTTGAAATACCGTCAAATAGACTGTATTTAGCAAAGTGGCGGCTATTATACCCAGCCAGATCGAGATTGCTAGTACTTAGCGTACTTTTCTTAAGGCAACAAAAAAGGCAGCCTAAGCTGCCTTTTCAGTATTGCGGTAAGATAAGTCGCTATTAAGCAACGATCTCTGCAACAACACCAGCACCAACTGTACGTCCACCTTCACGGATAGCGAAGCGTAAACCTTCGTCCATCGCGATTGGACAGATTAGCGTTACTGTCATAGCAACGTTGTCACCAGGCATTACCATCTCTACGCCTTCTGGCAGCTCGATAGTACCGGTTACGTCAGTTGTACGGAAGTAGAACTGTGGACGGTAGCCTTTGAAGAATGGAGTATGACGTCCACCTTCTTCTTTAGACAGAACGTAGATTTCTGACTTGAAAGTTGTGTGTGGAGTGATTGAACCAGGCTGAGCCAAAACTTGACCACGCTCAACATCTTCACGCTTAGTACCACGTAGAAGAACACCACAGTTCTCGCCAGCACGACCTTCGTCAAGAAGCTTACGGAACATTTCAACACCAGTACAAGTCGTCTTAGTAGTTTCTTTGATACCAACGATTTCGACTTCTTCACCCACTTTGATGATACCGCGCTCTACACGACCAGTTACTACTGTACCACGGCCTGAGATTGAGAATACATCTTCAATTGGAAGAATGAATGCACCATCGATTGCACGCTCTGGCTCTGGGATGTAAGTATCTAGAGCTTCAGCTAGTTCAATGATTTTTGCTTCCCACTCTGGCTCGCCTTCAAGGGCTTTAAGCGCAGAACCTTGGATAACGGGTAGATCATCACCTGGGAATTCATATTCAGAAAGAAGTTCACGCACTTCCATTTCTACAAGCTCAAGAAGCTCTTCATCGTCAACCATGTCACACTTGTTCATGAATACGATGATGAATGGTACACCAACCTGACGTGAAAGCAGGATGTGCTCACGTGTTTGTGGCATTGGACCATCTGTAGAAGCAACTACCAAGATAGCGCCGTCCATTTGAGCAGCACCAGTGATCATGTTTTTAACATAATCGGCGTGACCAGGACAATCTACGTGTGCGTAGTGACGTGATGGAGTGTCATATTCGATGTGAGAAGTATTAATTGTAATACCACGCTCGCGCTCTTCTGGAGCGTTATCGATTTGTGCGAAATCTTTAACTTCACCACCGTAAGTTTTTGTCAAAACTGCAGAGATAGCTGCTGTTAGCGTTGTTTTACCATGGTCAACGTGTCCAATGGTACCAACGTTTACGTGCGGTTTACTACGTTCAAATTTTTCTTTAGCCACGATATATTCCTTTCTTTTCAGAACATGCTCGGTGTCATTCACCGAGCAATAGCAATTAATTATATCAATAAAAAAGCGAGACGGTTTAGCCTCTAGCTTCTATTATTGCTTTAGTCACATTTTGCGGTGCGTCAGAGTACTTTAAAAACTCCATAGAGTATGAAGCACGTCCCTGAGTCGCAGAGCGCAGATCAGTTGCATAACCGAACATTTCAGATAAAGGCACTGTTGCATGCACAAGTTTTACACCTGCAATACCGTCATCCATACCCTCAATAAGGCCACGACGACGATTCAAGTCTCCGACAACATCACCCATGTAATCTTCAGGTGTTGTCACTTCAACTTTCATACAAGGCTCAAGTAAGGCAGGGTCAGCTTCAAGCGCACCCTTTTTAAAGCCCATTGAACCGGCGACTTTAAAGGCCATTTCGTTCGAATCCACATCATGATATGAACCATCAAACAAAGTGACTTTTATGTCGAGAACAGGGAAACCGGCTAAAACACCACTCTTCATCTGCTCTTGAATACCTTTATCTACAGCTGGGATGTATTCCTTTGGAACCACACCACCCACAATTTCGCTGACAAATTCGTAACCAAAACCTTCTTCTTGCGGTTCAAGCTTCAACCAAACATGACCAAACTGACCTCGGCCTCCTGATTGACGAACAAATTTGCCTTCAACTTCCACAGTGTTGCGGATAGTTTCACGATAAGCAACTTGAGGTTTACCTACATTGCAATCAACACCAAATTCTCGACGCATACGGTCAACAATAATGTCTAAGTGCAGCTCACCCATACCAGATATCAATGTTTGACCTGATTCTTCATCAGTTTCAACACGGAACGATGGATCTTCTGCAGCTAACTTTTGTAGCGCAATCCCCATCTTATCTTGATCTGCTTTGGTTCTTGGTTCAACGGCGATTGTAATAACTGGCTCTGGAAATTCCATACGCTCAAGAATTACTTTATGGTCGCTATCGCACAATGTATCACCGGTGGTCACGTCTTTAAGACCAATTGCTGCCGCGATGTCGCCAGCGCGTACTTCTTTGATCTCTTGACGGTCATTGGCGTGCATTTGCACCATGCGCCCTATACGTTCACGTTTTTGCTTAACAGAGTTATAAACGCCTGCACCGGTTTCTAACACGCCTGAGTAAACACGCATGAAAGTTAAAGTGCCAACAAATGGGTCTGTTGCAATTTTAAATGCTAATGCTGCGAAAGGAGCATTGTCGTCCGCTGGACGCTCTGTCTCATTTTCGCGCTCATCGATACCTTTAATGGCAGGGACTTCGACGGGTGATGGCAGAAAATCTACCACTGCATCGAGTACTGCTTGCACTCCTTTGTTCTTAAAAGCAGAACCACAGGTTGCGAGGACGATTTCATTATTTAAAGTACGTTTACGTAACGCCGATTTGATCTCTTCTTCTGAAAGTTCGCCTTCTTCAAGGTACTTTTCCATCAGCTCATCAGACGCTTCTGCTGCACTCTCAACCAAATATTCGCGCATTTCTGTCGCTCTATCGATTAAGTCAGCTGGAATGTCTTCATAAGTGAAAGTCATACCCTGATCTTCTTCAGACCAGTTAATGGCTTTCATTTTGATCAAATCAACGACGCCCTTGAACTCTTCTTCTGCACCAATATTCATTTGGATCGGTACACAAGTTGCGCCAAGGCGGTTACGGATCTGCTCGACGACGCTATCAAAGTCTGCCCCTGCACGGTCCATCTTATTGACGAAAACCATACGAGGCACGTGATACTTATCAGCCTGACGCCAAACAGTCTCAGATTGGGGTTCTACCCCTGATGATCGAGCACACGTAGCGAACGCTCAACTTCAATCGTGAAGTCAACGTGGCCGGGTGTATCAATGATATTAATACGATGTTCGGTAAATTGCGCTTCCATCCCGCGCCAGAAAGTAGTCGTTGCAGCTGAAGTGATGGTAATACCACGCTCCTGCTCTTGCTCCATCCAATCCATAGTGGCTGCGCCATCATGGACTTCACCGATCTTATGAGACATACCGGTATAGAATAAAACACGTTCAGTAGTAGTGGTTTTACCAGCGTCAACATGAGCACAGATACCGATATTACGGTAGCGCTCAATGGGAGTTGTACGAGCCACGATTTATACCCTCTTAGCTAAAACCTGAGTGTTAGCAATGTAAGCAAGGCGCAGGCAAAAGCCTGCGCCAAGATATTACCAGCGGTAATGAGCAAACGCTTTGTTTGCTTCTGCCATACGATGCACGTCTTCGCGCTTCTTAACAGCAGTACCTTTGTTTTCTGATGCGTCTAGCATTTCACCGGCTAGACGTAAAGCCATAGATTTTTCACCACGCTTACGTGCAGCTTCAACCAACCAGCGCATCGCTAGTGCGTTACGACGCACTGGACGAACTTCACATGGTACCTGGTAAGTAGAACCACCAACACGACGAGATTTAACCTCGACTGATGGACGTACATTGTCCAGGGCTGCTTCAAGGATAACTAAATGATCTTCGCCTTTCTTTTCAGACGCAGTATCTAGTGCCTTGTAAATAATTTTTTCTGCAGTCGACTTTTTGCCGTCTTGCATAATGACGTTGATGAACTTAGCCAGCAACTCACTGTTGAACTTTGGATCTGGTAGGATTTTACGTTGTCCTACAACGCGACGTCTTGGCATAACAATTTCTCCGTATGCTTCAGGGACCCCAAAACTGGAATCTCAATATATCTCTAGCTTGGCCTTACTTAACGGAAAACGTTAAGACTTAGGACGCTTAGCACCGTACTTTGAACGACCTTGACGACGTTCGCTTACGCCAGCA
>JAOIUG010000020.1 GCA_028223395.1 Shewanella sp. | reverse complement strand
GCCCAGTCTATCCTCTCTGTTATCGCTAACCCGTTTGTGGTTGCCAAGTGACTGACATGATTAAACTTTATAGATATGCACTGGTGTGGCGACTATTGACTATTACAAGGCGGAAAAATCAAGCTCAGTGAGCAGAAAGCAGCTGAGCTGATATGTCTATTTTTTAGTGCTTGTTAGTGCTTGTTCTTGCTTAGCGGCGACGGCTTTCGCTGATGAAGTGCGCCTCTGAAAAGGATTCAATTGGCGAGCGTTTCTGGTGATTACGCTGCTCTTTTTTACGTTGTTTCAGTCGCTTGTGTTTGTCATCATTAAAGCTGTCATCATTAAAGTTATCATCAAAGTCGTTGTGCCATTTCGCTTGCTGATCAAACTCATATGTGTTTCTCATTGACTTAACCTTACTGTATACAATAAAGCATTATGCTTTGTTTAGTGGATAGGTCATCGATGATAAAAAGTGAATATGACAAGGCAATGACAAGGCGGAGCAAGTAAAGAAAAGGAAAGGCGCCATCTTTACACGGCGCCTTGAGGGATTACTTGATGCGCACCATTTTGGCGACAAACATACCGTCAGTATCAGCCTCTTGCGGCCATACGGTGAGCATCTTGTGAGTTTTGCCGGTAAATGGATGGCGAGTTTGTTGTAATTCAAACTGCGAGTGTTCTGCTAAAAACTGTGTCACAACGTGCTCATTTTCAATGGGAGAGAGTGAACAAGTCGCATAAACGAGTTGGCCATTAAGCTTAACCGCTTGGGCGCTACGGCTTAAAATATCCAGCTGTAATGCTTGTTTGTCGTTAACCACTGCAGCGTCGTCAAGCCAGCGCATATCTGGGTTGCGACGCCAAGTTCCGGTGCAGCTGCAAGGTGCGTCCACGAGTACACCGTCGAAGGTTTCTGCCTCGACAGGTAATGCCTCGCCTTGCCAAGGTGCGGTACTAATGCCATTAAAGCCTGCACGATTTGCTCGTTTTAATAGCTCCTCTAATGGCTTTTTTCTGATATCTGAGGCGATGATAGAGCCGGCCGCTTTTGCGTCTTGAGTTAGCATCAGTGAGCGTAATTGTAATGATTTCCCACCGGCGCCACTGCAGGTGTCCCACCAGTTGTCGGCCGGCTTAGGTCCACAGATTTGCCCTATCACTTGCGATCCTAGATCTTGGATCTCCAGTTGACCATTAAGGTAAGCTTTTGTTCCATTGAGATTAATACTCTTATGGCCTAGGTTGACGGTATCGGCAAAGTGCTCAGCGGTTGAGGCGTCGATACCTTCATCTTGCAGCTGTTTACTGAGCTGCTCTGCGGTGCATTGCTGCGCGCGTCCCCATATTGGCGGGCGTGAACTCATCGCCTCAATGAGGGGTATTGCATCACTTTCAGCAATGTCGGTGATGTCCCAAAACCACTGTGGCAGTAGATCTTGTGGAGTAAATGTAATGCCTGTAAATGACTGCTGCACATAGTCGCATTTGTCTTTGACAGTCGAGAGGGGATTATGGCTACTTGCCATAGAGTATCGATTAGACTGATTAGCAAAAGCTTGCCACGCTTCGGTGAACTGGTTCCAACTGTGTTGCTCTAATTGAGCAGCGGTTGCCAGCGCTGCAAACCAGCTTTCGTCCTGCTCGCCACTGGTATGCACTTTATTGAGCCAGCCCCACCAACGAAAAAGAGCAAACAAACTTTCCCTAATCACGCGGCGATCTTTAGAGCCATGTTTTTTATTGGCTCGAAAGTACTCAGCTATAACACGATCTGCAGGCAGCTTTTGCTGGAACACACGATTAAATAGTTGATAAATAGTATTGCTGTAGCTCAGTGCGCGTTTTTGCGCGCTGCTTTGTGCTTGAAATGCATTAACTGCAGATGTCGATGATTGGACCATGTAAAAACGCCTGACGCCAAAGCCTGCAATGGCTTATCTAAAAAGTGGCGCAATTGTAGCAGAGTCTAGGGCTGAACGCTTATTCCCTTTAATGTGAGAGTTAACGTGTTAGTGCATGTGTTCGTAATAGCGAAGCGCGTGAGTACGCGCGACTTCAGGTAAGCTGCAATAGGTTAATAATCTAAATCCAGTGCAAAACATAAGTAACGCATGAGCGACTGGCAGTGCTCAAATTCATTCGCGCAAAAATCACTAAAATTAGGCGAACATACTTGAGCGATAGAAATAGGCTTAATGGCGATAAAGTCTTTGCGCTTAAGCTCATCTAACAGAGGGTGGTTGTTATCGTAACCTCTTGGCGGCCTGACTAATTGTTTTCCTTCCATGTTGAACCCTGCTTGTGTAAGGGTTTTCAGCGCTTTTTTATAGCTATTGGGATTTTCATCGATACAGCGGCGTATGGCATGTAATGCTGGCGAGGCGGGCTGCCAGATCCCTGCGCCAATAAAGCAGCCGTCGTTAGCAATGTGCACATAAAGGCCTGGAGTGTGTACGTCTTTTGCTTGAAAGTGGCGAAATTGAATACCAACATTGGTTTTGTATGGCGTGGCGTTTTTACTAAAGCGGCTGTCACGTTGGGGGCGCATCATGCTGCCGCCCACTTTTTTAGGCACCGCAGTCAACCGTGGTGAGAGGGCTAAAATTGCTGGGCGCATGGTGTCGATAAACTGCAGTGCAGGCTCTCGTACTTGTTGCTCGTAACGGGGTTGGTTGGCTTTAAACCACTGTCTATCATTATTGACAGACAGCTCGTTTAAGAAATCAAAACTGGCTTGAGTAAACATGACTCTGTTCTCAAAGGGGATTTATTGCTAAATAACATACCAAAACTGAGGGAGTAATTATATGCTCACTGGATTGTTGACTAGGGCTGTGGATCTTTAACGGTTGTTTTTGCCGCAGTTTATTGGCTATTTTGACAAGGGGAGGCTATGGCGTTTCGTTATTGCCCACAAAGAGTCTACAACACAGTCAAAATAGCCAAAAAACGCGGCCCTTTGGATTCGTTTCAATTCTTTTACTCTTTTATTCTTTTATGACGAGAGTGCGTGACGCGCTTTTCACTTAGCCAGCTAAGGATCATCGCTCAAGCCTTGTACTAAAATAATTGAATTTGAACAAAAACTAAGATCGAAAGATCAACAGCCCCTAAAGAAAGTCGCTGTTAGTGATAACACGTTTAGCCGTATAATGGCGGGCTTGTTGGTGCACGGTTTTGCGGTGTTGATTGGACTAAGGAGTGTTATGAAAATTTGGGTTGATGCAGATGCTTGTCCTGGGGTGACAAAAGAGACGCTTTTTCGCGCAGCGGACAGAGCAGAAATAGACACGACGCTGATTGCTAACCACAGCGTGCGGATCCCGCCTTCGCGATTTATCAAAATGGTGACGGTATCATCGGGATTTGATGTGGCTGATGACGAGATTGTTAAGCGGTTAGTTAAAGGCGATTTAGTGATCACCGCTGACATTCCATTAGCGGCTGAAGTGATAGAAAAAGGCGGCCTTGCCTTAAATCCTCGAGGTGAGTTGTATACAGAGCAAAACATTAAGTCGATTTTAAATATGCGTGATTTTATGGATACCATGCGAGCAAGTGGTGTGAACACCGGTGGGCCTGCTGCAATGAGCCAGAGTGAGCGCCAAGCTTTTGCTAACCAGTTAGATAGAATTATCACTAAGTTTAAGCAACAAGCATAATCAAAGCACGCTAGCGCTAAGCTGGTTGTTTGGCCAGCGTTTTCACTTACGCTCAACTTAAAAATCTTTGGCATTAAGGTGCGCAACAAAAAAATGACGACTATTGTAATGTGGATAGTCTTTTTTTTGGGTAAATGCTGGATAAACGAGTTATCTCCCTTTCAATTGCATGTTGCATTGGAGCTAGAGATGATTGATGTCGTCTTGATGCTGTGACAGTATCGAGCGCGGCATATGCCCACTCGATATGACTTTTTCATAATCCATACTACAGCGCGATAAGCCACTTTGTAGCGCTGTTGGTATAAACCTAAAATTATTAAGGAATTTATATGGAGATGGAGATTTATAAAAATTTGTTGGAGGAGGTGCCAGATCTTATCTTGACCTATGGTTTGAAGATCATCTTTGCCATTATCATTTTTTTCGTGGGTAAGTTTTTATCTGGAGTGGTCAAAAACATCACAACCAAGCTATTGGTAAAACGCAAAGCGGATGAAACGGTAGTGTCATTTGTGGCCAATATTGCTTGGAGCTTAGTGTTTGTATTCACTATTGTGGCCACGCTTGGGCAAGTTGGCGTGCAAACGGCGTCGCTCGTCGCGGTAATAGGTGCTGCGGGGTTGGCGGTAGGGTTAGCGCTGCAAGGGTCATTATCAAATTTTGCGGCGGGAGTATTAATGGTTGTGCTTCGCCCTTGCCGGATCGGCGATTACGTAGAAGCTGCTGGCATTGCGGGTAAAGTCAGTGAAATTACTATTTTTTCAACCAAACTACTCACGCCAGATAATAAACTTATCACAGCGCCGAATTCCGCCATGATGAATGGTACGATTATTAACTACTCAGCCATGAAAACTCGCCGCTTAGATTTAGTGATTGGTGTGTCATATGAGTCGAATTTAGCGGAGACGAAAAAAGTCCTGACAAGCATCTTAGATAACAGTCAATATGTGCTTGATTCACCAAGCTACACTGTGGGCGTCTCTCAATTAGCAGATTCTTCTATTAATTTTGTCGTGCGTCCATGGGTGAAGGGGACAGATTACTGGCCTGCTCACTATGAACTGTTAGAGCAAATTAAAACCGCGCTCGATGAGGCTGGAATTGTCATTCCTTATCCGCAAATGGATCTGCATGTCAAAGAAGTGCCTGCACGTTAAGTGAGCTGCGTCACACTTAGGCCAGCATTTGCTGGCCTTTTTTATGTTAAACGCTACAGCCAATGGCACTAGGCTGGCGCAGGCAGTATGATTGCAACCGAACAAGTCTGTTAAACAATGTGTGGAGTGAATAATGATAGATTTCCGTAGTGATACCGTGACAAAGCCAACCCAAGCAATGCGCGTGGCAATGGGCGCGGCGCAAGTTGGAGACGATGTATACGGTGATGATCCTAGCATTAATTATCTCGAAGACATGGCCGCTGAGATGTTTGAGTTTGATGGCGCACTTTTTACTCCATCAGGCACTCAAGCTAATTTGCTTGCCTTAATGGCGCATTGTGAGCGCGGCGATGAATACCTGTGTGGTCAACAAGCCCATAATTATAAGTTTGAAGGCGGCGGGGCTGCGATTTTAGGCAGCATTCAACCGCAGCCGCTTAATAATCAAGCTGATGGCAGTATTTTGCTGGCCGATATAGAGGCTGCGATTAAACCAGATGACATTCATTTTGCACGAACGCGCTTACTGAGCTTAGAAAATACAATTAGTGGCAAGGTTGTTCCGCAAACTTATTTAGCACAAGCGCAAGAATTGGCGTTTAATAAAGGGCTTAAAATACATTTAGATGGCGCGCGAGTGGCCAATGCTGCAGTGGCGCAAAATCTTCCGATGACGGCAATCACGCAGTACTTTGACTCTGTTTCAATCTGTTTGTCAAAAGGGTTATGTGCTCCGGTAGGTGCACTCTTGCTCGCAGATAAGCGCTTACTGAGCAAAGCACGGCGCTGGCGAAAAGTGTTAGGCGGCGGCATGCGACAAGCTGGAATATTGGCCGCTGCTGCGCAGCTTGCGTTAACTGAACAAGTCGAGCGACTAGCTGAAGATCATGATAATGCCGGTTATTTAGCATCACAATTGTCCACTTTTAGCGAGTTTGAAGTGGACATGTCTTTAGTGCAAACCAATATGGTGTTCGCAAGTGTTACGGCTGAGCTAGATATTAATGCTGTAGCTAACGCACTCAAGCAAAAAGGCATACTGATCAGCGCGTCCAAGACACTGCGTTTAGTGACTCATGCTGACATATCGCGATCAGACATCGACAGTTTTATCCGGGCGCTGAAAGTGGTATTACAGCGCTAGGTTGGCGAATGTTGACCGCTTTTGCTTTACGTACTTTGTTTTCCGTACTTTGTGTTACGTATTTTGTTTTTATATTGAAGATCCAAAGGCTTTGCGTGTTTCACTGCGATGAGTCACGCTCCAGCCTGCGGTTAATGTGAATGCCCTGCAGCGGAAAGTGGGTTGCCTTGGCTATCATAAAAGCCACTGCTGCCTTGCTGAATAAAACCTTGGTGGATCATTTTGGCAAGAAAAGGGTCGGATTCATTATCCCCAACGTCAGCAAAATCAATGTCTTGGTAACCGGCGATCTGTTGGTTGAAGGCCGTTTCTGAAAATGCTTTGAGCTCTATAAGTTGATAATGAATAAGCTCATTAGCACTTTGTGCGGTTAATGATTGAGGCAGGGCAAGACTTTCATGCCATGTTAAGGTTATTTTTTTATCGGTTTGCAGGGCGTGGTAATGTTGCCAAGCTTGGCAGGTGTCTTTGCTTTGTAAGGTGGAATGCTGCAGCGTTTTGGGTGACATCAATTGATTGAGCTTGTCAAAGTTGACCTGCATGTTTAGTGAAAGCAAATCGCCTTTAGCGTAAGTGACTGAACGTTTGGCGCTTGGAAAATAGCGGACATAATCACCTCGGCGATCCCACAGCTCAAAGTGATGTGGATGGTGTTGATAAATCACTCTATTGGGGCTGCGTAATAAAGTCAGCTCTCGAGTCTCCCCTTTATCGTTACTGATGCGATAGCGCGCACTAAGGTGTGATGCATCAAGAGCGGGATCAGGTGCTTGGCATACGGGTGTTTGGCTTTGCGCTGGTAATGCAAATAAGCTTATCAATAACAATGTTTGGCTGTTAAAAGGGCGGACAATGGATAATAACGACATGGAAATACCTGCATTAAATTAAATGTAAATGCTCACTGAGAACGCTAAGCCAGCAACAGCTCAATGGCTGCTACTGGCCCAGTGGTTTTAAGTTACGGCTGCATGGCTTCAGCTTTGCCGACCAAGCTTGCTGCATGGTTCATCACATGGAATATATGATTTTGCTCTACAGTCCCTTGCACAAGGTGTGAGCCAGGCCCACTGGCAAATATGGCGACGTCTTCTCCTGCATGGGTTTCGCTACTTAGCGGGATCAAGGCCTCTTGATCAAAATCAGCGTGTTGAGTATCAACATAATTTAAATCAACTCGGCTACCGCTGGCTGAGTTGGCGTAGCCTTTACCATTAGCATAGCCAACGGTTGTGTAAGGCAGGCCATTGTTATCGGTCGCGTGAGTCAGTGCTGGTTGGCCATCTGCGCCGTTACCCTTAACTAACCCTAAAATAGGGTTGCCGCGAGTGGGGTAGCCTGCGATGGTAAAGACATGGCTGTGATCGGCGGTGACCATTAATAGCGTTTCATCGCTGGAGGTCTTTTCCAGTGCGACTCTTACGGCTTCAGATAAGGCGATGGTGTCATGTAAGGCGCGGGCTGCATTACCGGCATGGTGAGCATGATCAATACGACCTGCTTCAATAATGAGTACAAAGCCTTTGTCATTTTTTTTCAGTATATCAATGGATTTTGCCGTCATTTCAGCCAGAGACGGTTCACCTGTCACGCCGCTTGTGGTGCGATCATAGTCGTAATCCATGTGTGAGGAGTTAAATAAACCTAACGCGTGATCAGTGCTGCTTGGATCTAGCGTTAAAAAGCTGTCTCTATCGGTGACGTAGGCGGAGCGAGGGTATTTTGTGAGCCATTCATCTGTTAAGTCTCGTTTATCTGCTCGTTTGCCTGCTTTGCCTTCAGGATCGGTCACAGTGTTAGGTATAAACGCTCGGCGACCGCCTCCCATCACCACATTTAATCCGTGACCAAAATTAAAGTCGATGAGCTGTGAGGCAATGTCTTTGCAGCCATTTGCCAGCGCTTCAGCGCTGAGATCTACATCGCTTTCCCAGTTACGCTCGGGAGCATGGGCGTAGGTTGCAGCGGGGGTGGCATGGGTGATTCTGGCCGTGGAGACCACGCCAGTTGACAACCCTGCCATTGCGGCAAGCTCGAGTGCGGTAACCAGATTTTGCCCTTGGGTAGAGGCGCATTCACCCCGTTTAACACCTTCAGCTTGCGATAACACGCCGACGTCGGTTTTGACTCCGGTGATCATTGCCGTCATGGTGCCAGCTGAATCGGGTGTTTGACCATCGACATTGTATGTTTTAGCCAGGCCTAAATAAGGAAGGCTTTCAAATGACAGTGCGTTTTCTTCGCCTGTTTTCCCTTTCAGTTGTCCCTCTAAAATGCGGGCGGCAGTGACCGTTGATACGCCCATGCCATCTCCGACGAACAAAATGACGTTTTTAGCCGAGCCCGCTTGATTGTTGACGCTGAGAGTGCTGGCTTTTGTCACGCGTGCTTGGCCATCAATATACCATTGGTTGACCGCCGTCCAATCTTTACCTTGCTTGCCATGAGTACCGGTTTCGCCGTCGGTGCCGTTGCTGCCATCTTTACCGTTATCACCGTCGCTGCTACATGCTGCTAAACCAATTAAGGCGGCAATCGAAAGTCCGAGTAGTTGTTTATTCATGTGTAACTCCAATTATGGGGGGACGCTTGTTGACTCATTAAGCAAGAATATGGCTTAACGAGTGAGCCAAGTCTTAGTATTTGGTTCCGTTGAGCGCTTGCGCTTGGTTGATGGCGTGGAAAATGACATTTTGCTCTATCACTCCTTGAATAAGCTCGGAGCCAGGCCCTGTTGCATGCAAAGTAATGTCTTCACCAGCATGGGTCTCACTGCTCATGGGGATCAATGCTTGCTGTTTAAAGTCTTTGCTTTTAGTGTCTACTGACCGTAAATCGTCACGGCTTCCAATTACTGCGCCTGGGCCATTGGTGTAACCTACGGTAGTGTAAGGCTTGCCGTCTTGTGCGATGGATAAATCGCCGTTAACGTTATGTACAAGCCCCAATATGGGGTTGCCACGCTTCGGGTAACCGGCAATGGTGAATACGTGACTATGATCGGCAGTCACCATGATGAGGGTGTCATCTGGATTGGTCGCATCAACCGCAGCTCTTACAGCGTTAGAAAGCTCTACAGTGTCCATCATTGCACGGTAAGCGTTGCCGGCATGGTGGGCATGATCGATACGGCCAGATTCGACAATCAGTAAATAGCCTTCTTCATTTTTATCAAGTAAGGCAATGGATTTTTGAGTCATTTCAGTTAAAGAGGGCTCACCAGCGATGTCGTTAGCTCTGTCTGCTTCATACTCCATGTGTGAAGCATTAAATAGCCCGAGTAAGTGATCCGTTTTGCTGACATCAATGGCATCAAAACCGGCTTTATCCCAAACATAAGCAGAGCGGCTAAAATTCTCTGTCCAAGCGGCGGTTAAATCCACACCGTCATCACGGCGACCTTGTTTATTCTCACCGTCGGTGACATCGGCTGGAATAAAGTTACGACGGCCTCCGCCAAGTGCAACACTTAACGCATTAGCTTGATCACGCATCACCAACTGGTAAGCGATATCTTTACAGTGATTGCTGACAGCTTCTGCTGGAAGGTTTGAATCGGCTTCCCAATTACGCTCAGGAGAGCTTGCATAAGTGGCCGCTGGCGTTGCATGGGTAATACGAGCGGTACTGACAATGCCCGTTGATAACCCTTTTGCATTTGCCAGATCAACAAGCGTGATGAGCTCATTTCCCTGTGATGATAAACAATTGGCGCGCAGAGTGTGATCAGAGACTGATAACACGCCAGCTTTAGATTTCACACCCGTGACGATAGCGGTCATGGTGCCGGCTGAGTCGGGTGTTTGTTGGTTGGTGTTATAAGTTTTGACTAACGCAGTGCGAGGAAATTGTTCAAAACTAAGTAGGTTTTCTTCGCCGCCTTGGTTATTGACTTGTTGCTGTCCTTCGAAAATACGCGCGGCGGTTAAGGTTGATACGCCCATGCCATCGCCTACAAATAGGATGACATTTTTGGCTTTTTTGGCTGTATTTTGTTGTGTTTTCGCTTGGACTATTTGCGCGCTATCTTTAAACCATTGGCTGTTGGTTTGAATGCTGGGTAACACGGTGGCATTGGCCGCGATACTCACTAAACTACACGACGCTATTGTCGCTATCTTTTTGATATTAATCACTATCATCACCGTCAATTTAATCTAATTAATAGGAGGTTTTGTGGCGCAATGATTGTCTGGGAGTAAGGTGACGGTATGGCGATGTTTTTGTGTCGGTTTTATGACTGCTAAAGCGGGGAGATGTGACGATGAGTACGTATTGCTAATCATGATTGGCGAAGCCGCGCAGTATATTGCCCGCGCAAAATTTGGCATGCTCATAATTGAGCATGCCTGTCGCGATCTAAAGTTTACTTAGGCGGGACTTATAATCTGTAATAATGTGCGCCATGATTGCTTGTACTGAGGTGTCTTTGGTTTTGTTATCCATGTAAACCTTAAAGGTCACTAGCGAATGTTTATCGTCTTTTAAACGATCATTTTGCATGGCGAAGTAAGCGTGTTCTTGCTCAGATTCCCTCACGACAAAGCCTTCATGTTCGAACAATCGTGTACCTGAATGGGCGTGCCATTTAGTGATCCTGTCTAATGCTATTTCGCAGGAGCGATTAAGTTCAATGTGATTTAACCAAGAAGTGGGGTGAGAGGGATCTTTAATATGAGGGCATCGGACTGTGTAGTTATAAACGTGAGAAATTGCTGTCATAAATTACCTGCCTGTTCGCTGTAACGGGTGCCATAATGACACTGTTGTTAATGTGATCAATGTATTGATCGCGGCGTACTTTATACCGAAATTGCCTGTGCTGGCTGCATAAGAAACTTGGGTATATGTCAAATGTAATAATTAAGCTTTATTGCTTGAAACTGAGCGACAACCTTAATCAAACAATCTTATTAAAATTTAGCTGCTCTGAGTGTTTTTTACCATAACACGTTTGATCATAAACTTGTGCTAGCTCTCATTTTTGGTACTCACTCAATGAAACACCGTTGCATGCTCAATAAAGCAGCGGTTGATAGGGTTTAGCCATGTTGTACACAAAAGGTTTGCTGCGGTGATGGGGTGGAGCTGATATCTCGGCTTCCAAAGTCAATAGTATTGCTCGTTTAAACTGCTTAGGCTTTTTGTATCCGCCATACGTCAGCTACGCGATTGAGCTTAGAGCCTTGATGTGACTAGCCTTAACTAAGGCTATCTATTTTTGCTTAATCTATAGCGTTTATCAGCGCTGTCTTACTCAACGTTTATTAAGTTTCTGCTTTAGCTGAAGCTCATTATTGTTTGTCGTCACAAATGTTGCTATGTTATTGATTAATAGTGGTTGGGTATATTTTTTGTTTAAAAATTAACGAATTGCTAAGAGCGTTATCAAACGACTGGTGAATTAACTGTTATGTTAATGTCGACTGCTTTTGTATTAATCTCAACAATTTAAGGTGAAAATGAAAAATTATAAATCGTTACTGTGTGCAGGTTTGGCCATCAATTTATCCGCTTGTACCGTTTTTTTAGGTCAACCAAGCGAGCGAGTGGGTGACTTTACTGATGTAGAGTTGTGTACAGAACTCGCTGATAAAACATTTAAGTACCATTCAGGTTGGCAATGGGCTATATCAGATGAAATTAAAAAAAGAAAACTTGATTCATCACAGAGATGTGAAGCGACTTATAACGCTAGGAATTCGCGATTAATGCGTAAAATTAAAGCTACCCCAATTACCTTTTCGAATGCACTAAATTATAAAGGTTAATCAATTCGCATCACAAGAGACGATGGCGTCAATAGCTCATTTTACGCTTTTGGCGCTTTCTACGTGACGCCCTATTGCAAATAAAGGTAATTGGAGCCACTGCTGTGGCGTGTCACTCTCAGTTTATAAATAACAACGAATTTGGTGGCTAGACTGTTTATCTATCAAACAAAGTGTGATGCATTCAATTTTTTGGGGCAGGTTGATTTACTCGTTAACACTTGATAGCCACCATTGTTATCAATAACAAAACAATAAAAATAATAAGGCTGATTGGATCTCAACTTAGCCACCGCTCAAGTTGCCGTAACTATAAACAAAACAGCGGTTTTAAATCACTAGCCTCTGGGGTGAAGCATCCGTATAATTCCTGCAAAATATATAGCTTGAACGGTTTTTGTTCATGTCTATATTCGCTCTTTGCTAACTTAAATTAACGCTGAGTCAAACTAACGCTGAGTCAAACTAACGCTGAGTCAAACTAACGCTGAGTCAAACGTAATTGTTTGCTAAAAAGAAAACTCGTATTTAAGTTGTCAATGATTACGCCCTACAAATCAACATAATAAAAATCAAGGAACCTTGTTCCATGCTAGAAAAATTATTCAAACTAAAAGAGAATCAAACATCGTTAAAACAAGAAGTTGTTGCTGGGTTAACGACTTTTTTAACCATGGCTTACATTATTTTTGTTAACCCTATGATGCTTGCGGATGCAGGCATGGATCATGGCGCTGTATTTGTGGCGACTTGCTTAGCGGCAGCAATTGGTTGTTTGATAATGGGAATTATTGCTAATTATCCCATTGCATTGGCGCCAGGCATGGGATTAAATGCTTTTTTTACTTATACCGTCGTCGGGGAGATGGGTTACAGCTGGGAAACAGCACTGGGCGCTGTTTTTCTATCTGGAGTGTGTTTTTTAATTCTGTCGTTGGTGCGTATTCGTGAGTGGATAATCAACAGTATTCCATTGTCATTACGAATAGGGATCGCAGCAGGAATAGGCTTGTTTTTGGCGCTTATCGGCCTCAAAAGTGCAGGTATAGTGGTTGCAAATCCTGACACTTTAGTCACGATGGGAGATGTCACAGCGTTTCCTGCTGTGATGGCCGCTGTGGGCTTTTTTTTGATTATTGCCATGGTTAATCGTGGCATGAGATCTGCTGTTATTGTCAGCATACTAGCCGTCACAGGTTTAGGGTTAGCCTTTGGCGAGATCCAGTACCAAGGCTTAGTATCAATGCCACCATCAGTCATGCCAACTTTTATGAAAATGGATCTCTCTGGTGTATTTGAAATCAGTATGTTGTCAGTGGTTTTTGCATTCTTGTTTGTCGATTTATTTGATACCTCAGGCACCTTAGTTGCGGTTGCGCAGCGAGGTGGATTTTTAGATGATAAAGGCAAAATGCCGCGTTTAAACCGGGCTTTAACCGCTGACAGCACAGCTACGATCGCAGGCGCGATGCTGGGCACCTCAACCACAACCAGTTATATAGAAAGCACCGCAGGGGTAAGTGCTGGTGGCAGAACAGGCTTAACTGCAGTGGTTGTCGGTTTATTGTTTTTAGGGTCGCTGTTTATCTCTCCTTTGGCGGGGATGGTGCCAGCTTATGCAACCGCTGGAACGTTGTTTTATGTGGCGATTTTAATGATGTCGGGCCTAGTGCATGTGGAGTGGGAAGACATTACAGAAGCCGCACCAGTGGTGGTCGTGTGTTTGCTCATGCCGTTGACATTTTCTATCGCAACAGGGATCGCAATGGGCTTTATCGCGTATGCGATGATTAAACTTATGAGTGGACGTTATCGTGATCTACGCCCTGGGGTGGTGATTTTAGCGCTGCTTTTTATTGCCAAATTTGTCTATAGCTAAGCCATCGCAGGTGAGACTTAAAGATCATAAGCGAAAGCCACCGAGTGTGGCTTTTGTTTTTTCTCAGTTTAATCAATAAATAAAATTTTAATATCAAATCGCCATAATACAACATGCGTTTTATTTATCGTATTTATGCTCATAATTAATGCTTATCGACTACCAATTTTCATTCAGATTCGCTATAAAATTGACTCCCTGTGTTTGAGTTAGGTAAAAATGAAATTAACTGACATTGCATACCGCCGCGTGGTGGTAAAGTTAGGCACGAGTGTGCTGACCTCTGGCAGCCGCAAATTGGATAAAGCACATTTAGTTGAACTTGCTCGCCAAATGGCAAGTTTAATGAACGCGGGTGTTGAAGTTGTACTTTGCACGTCAGGTGCTATTGCCGCTGGCAAAGAGCATTTAGGCTACCCAGAACTTCCCGATACCATGGCAAGTAAGCAATTATTAGCTGCGGTTGGTCAAAGCCAACTGATTTTGGCTTGGTCGCAGCTGTTTAGTCTCTACGGTTTGCATGTTGGCCAGTTATTGCTAACTCGCGCCGATCTGCAAGACAGAGAGCGCTATCTCAATGCCAGAGACTCGCTAAACGCGCTGCTGGCTAACGGTATTATCCCGATTATTAATGAAAATGACGCGGTTGCGACCACAGAGATTAAAGTGGGTGATAATGACAATTTATCAGCACGCGCGGCGCTACTTTGCGATGCGGATCTGCTTATTCTACTGACGGATCAAAAAGGTTTGTTTGACGCCGATCCTCGACATGATGCCAATGCAAAGCTGATCACAGAAGTGGTTAATATTGACGATAGCCTGCGGATGCTGGCCGGCGGCGCAGTTTCAGGCTTGGGGACAGGCGGCATGGCAACCAAGCTTGAGGCGGCTGATCTTGCTCGCCGTGCAGGTGTTGAGGTGGTCATTGCTTCTGGACACCATAAAGATGTGATCCAAAAAGTGGTCTGTTCAACTCCGGTGGGCACTCATTTCACTGCGTTAGAAAATCCGTTAGAAAGCCGTAAACAATGGATTTTGGCCGGCCCTGCAACTCGAGGCCAAATTAGGCTTGACCCTGGCGCCGTTGTCGCGGTGACGGATAAAGGTAAAAGCCTGCTATCGAAAGGCATTACCGAGATAAACGGCGCGTTTCAACGCGGTGATACTGTGGAGTTGGTCGATAGTGCAGGCAGAGTCTGCGCCAAAGGCATGAGCCGTTATAGCTCGAAAGATTTAAGCCTAATCGCGGGCAAGCATTCAGATAGCATCGAGTTGGTGCTCGGTTATGATTACGGCGATGCAGTGGTTCATCGCAACGATATGGTGGTGTTATGAGTAATAGCGAATTTCTAAATACGTTAGGTGAACAGGCAAAAAAAGCAAGCTATGCGCTAGCGAGCCTAACAGGCCAGCAAAAAACAGCATTGCTGCGCTGCATCGCGAGTAAACTGACCGATGCCAAAGCTGAGATTATTGCGGCCAATCAGCAAGATGTTGAGCAAGCAAAAGCCAATGGTTTATCGGAGGCGATGATTGATAGGTTATTGCTCGATGAACCGCGTTTACTGAGCGTGATCGCTGATATTGATAATGTCATTGGCCTAACCGATCCTGTTGGCAGTGAGATTGATAGCCGCGTACTGGATAACGGCCTGCGTTTGTCTCGCCGCCGTGTACCACTTGGGGTTATTGGGGTTATTTACGAAGCGCGTCCTAACGTGACTGTTGATATTGCCGTACTCGCGTTAAAAACGGGCAACGCGGTTATTTTGCGTGGTGGTAAAGAGACCTTGGCCTCAAACAAAGCGCTATGCAAAGTGATCCGCAGTGCCATGACGGAGCAAGGTTTACCGGAAGATTGCGTACAGCTAATCGATAATCCAGAGCGTAGCTTGGTGTCTGGGCTGCTAAAACTTGATAAATATGTCGACATGATCGTACCGCGAGGCGGTCAGAATCTGCAGCGCTTATGTGCTGAGCAAGCGACGATACCCGTAATTTTGGGCGGGATCGGCATTTGTCATCTGTTTGTTGATGCCGAGGCGAAGCTAGAGAAAGCGATAGCCGTGATTGACAATGCCAAGGTGCAGCGGCCGACAGTGTGTAATGCACTAGATACGGTACTTGTGCACCAAGCTAATGCTAAGCACTTTATTCCAGCATTGTGTAAGCACCTTGCAGCTAAAGGTGTTAGCTTTTATGGCTGCGGCCAAACTCAAGCGATTATGGATAACAATGAGCTGCAGGTTTTGTTGGCAACCGACGAGAGTTATTCTACTGAGTGGTTGTCGTTAACCCTCGGAATTAAGGTAGTGGATAGCCTCAATGATGCCGTGGCGCATATCCGACAGTATTCAAGTGGTCACTCTGAGTCTATTTTGACTGACAACATCCATACCGCTAGCGAGTTTATGAATGCGGTCGATTCTGCTGCGGTTTACGTCAATGCCAGCACTCGCTTTACCGATGGTGGCGAATTTGGTTTAGGTGCAGAAGTGGCGGTCAGCACTCAAAAGTTACATGCTCGCGGCCCGATGGGGCTGGACGCATTAACAACTTACAAGTGGTTGGCTTGGGGAGATTACACCGTAAGAGGTTAATCATTGGCTATTGAACTTGCTCAAACAATGCATTGAAGCTTTGTTTTAACGTTACGGGTCACAAAAGGTCGCTATTAGCGGCTTTTTTATTGCCTTGATAACTCTACTATTTCATATTCGTTGTGGGCAGTGAATCCAAACCGGAGGTGGTCAAAATGGCTATTAACTCGTGTGGAAGAACACAATCTTATCTATGGAATGTTAACGAGCTATGTTAAGTTATTGAATTTGATGGATGTAAAAGTTGGCCTATTGATTGCATTGCAATTATTAATAAATGAAAAATAATCAAAAGGACTTTACCATGACAACTTCCCGCTTATGTACAACACTGTTTCTTATATTGGCAACGGTATCAACAACAGCGATGGCTGCATCAACTCGAACCCTGAGTGAGAGTTATCAGTATGATGGCCAACAGGTCAGCCTTGATATGGGGCTTGGTTCAGCTAAGTTTGTTGCCACTGATAGTAATGAGATAAAGATTGAAGTCGTCGTTGAAGATTCAGACACCAATTGGCTGTTCTTTTGGAGCGACACCGATCTTAGCGATATTGCTATCGAGTCAACGCTAACAACCAAAGTGCTCAATCTTAGTTTAAATGAGCAAGATAATATTGAGCAGCAATGGACAGTATATTTGCCAAAGCAAGCGGCACTGTCATTAGATGTGGGAGTTGGCGCAATTGACGTTAGCGGTATGACTAATGATATTGACATCTCATTGGGAGTCGGCAGTGCTATTGTTGAGCACCAAGTTACCTATAGCAGTATCGACCTTGATTCAGGAGTGGGTGATGTATCAATCACAGAGCAGGGTAAAAACCTTGCTGTTAAAAGGAACCTAGTGGCGCAGTCATACTCGAACCATGACCAAGCGGGCGAGGCATCACTCACCGTTAATGTTGGTGTTGGTGAAGTTATTGTGACTCAACTGTAGTGACTTTAACTTACCGTCAATGAATAAAAGAAACCGGCGTTTGCCGGTTTTTTATCAGAAGTCGGCACTATAGTGCTGGCATGCGTTTTTTATTGCGCCACTGCCTGAACTTAGGCAACGCTTGTTGTAATGCCAGCGCTGATAAAATCAACATTAATCCTTTGTAAGTTGAACTTTCAATAGTTTCATCCAGCACCATGGCGATAAAAGCTATCGATAAGACTGGCGTAATAAATACCAGTGTTGTAATACTCGCAGTACGCTCTGCTTTTTTTAACGCAATGAGCCACAGTACAAAAGTGACGCCCATTTCAAATAGGCCGACATACACACCGGCCAGCATTCCTTGCGCATGCCACGTTGGCAAATGTTGAGTCATCAAAAGAGCCACAACGACAAAAGGTAAACCAACCAAAAAGCTTAACAGTAGGCTAACAACAGGATCGCCCTTATCTTTGGTGTTCACTATCCAATAGAGCGACCACAGTAGCGTGCTGGTGAGCGCCAATCCGACACCGGTCAGGCTTTCAAAATGAAAACCGGTTAAGTTGCCTTTAGTTGCAATCGTAAAGACGCCAAGGTAAGCCACGGCTGCCGCCACCATATCGCTTTTTTTAAGTGTTTGTCCAAGCAATGGCACCGATAACAAAGGCAGTAAAATGGCCCAAGTATAATTGAGTGATAAAGCTTGCTGCGCAGGCAACAGATCATAGGCTTTAAACAGCACTAAGTAATATAAAAAGGGGCTGAGTAACCCCGTTTGTAAATAGAACCATGGCCTATGGATAAATTGCTGTGTGATTAATGACAGTTTTTTCTGTATCGCTAAAATAATGCCCAGCGAGACAATTGACGTGCTCACAGCAATAAAAACAAGCTGTAAAGGGGTGTAATGTTCCAAGGCTAACTTGAAAGCAGTGGCGACCGTTGACCACAGTAATATGGCACCAATGCCAAAAGCATAGGCTTGATGAGATTGTTTCAATGTTATTGACTCTACAACGTCGAGACGACAATTTAACGCCAATAACATGGCCGTTATGTCGCGACAGATTTAAATTGCATGCATTATACATTGCGAGCAATTTAGGCTTTGGGGGAGAGATCAAAAAAATGGCGAACAAATGATAAAAAATTTACAACAGCCCTTGTTTTCATTTCAAACGGCCCAATATAGGTTAGCAAGAGACGAAATGAGCCAATAAATAAGACTTGAAAACGATTCAGTCAGGCCCCATTTCAATGACCAGATAACAAATTTAGTTTAGATAAGATTTCGGAGGACTCCATGGGTAGAATTATTGGTATCGATTTAGGCACAACAAACTCTTGTGTTGCAGTATTAGACGGCGATAAAGCGCGCGTATTAGAAAATGCTGAAGGCGATCGTACTACACCCTCAATCATCGCCTACACGGCTGATGAAACATTAGTTGGTCAACCTGCAAAGCGTCAGGCTGTTACAAACCCAACTAACACCGTATTTGCTATTAAGCGTCTTATCGGTCGTCGTTTTAAAGATGATGAAGTTCAGCGTGACGTTGACATTATGCCATTCAAAATCATCGGCGCAGATAATGGCGATGCTTGGGTTGAAGCCCAAGACAAGAAGATGGCACCCCCACAAATCTCTGCTGAAATCTTGAAAAAGATGAAGAAAACTGCAGAAGATTACTTAGGTGAAGAAGTGACAGAAGCAGTGATTACTGTGCCTGCATACTTTAACGATTCACAGCGTCAAGCAACCAAAGATGCTGGTCGTATCGCAGGTCTTGAAGTTAAGCGTATTATCAACGAGCCAACTGCCGCCGCGCTTGCATACGGTATTGATAAGAAGCAAGGCGACAACGTCGTCGCGGTTTACGATTTAGGTGGCGGTACATTTGATATCTCTATCATTGAAATCGACAGCGTTGATGGCGAGCAAACTTTTGAAGTACTTGCAACCAACGGTGACACACACTTAGGTGGTGAAGACTTCGATAACCGTTTGATTAACTACCTTGCTGACGAGTTCAAGAAAGAACAATCACTTGATCTACGTAACGATCCGCTCGCAATGCAGCGTCTAAAAGAAGCAGCAGAAAAAGCGAAGATTGAGCTTTCAAGCACCACCCAAACTGAAGTTAACCTGCCATACATCACAGCTGATGCAACAGGTCCTAAGCATTTAGTGGTTAAAATCACGCGTGCAAAACTTGAGTCACTGGTTGAAGATCTAATTACTCGCTCACTTGAGCCACTAAAAGTTGCTCTAGCAGACGCTGATCTTTCAGTGTCAGATATCAACGAAGTGATTCTTGTTGGTGGTCAGACTCGTATGCCTAAAGTACGTGAAGAAGTCTCTTCATTCTTTGGTAAAGAGTTACGTCAAGATGTTAACCCTGACGAAGCCGTTGCTATCGGTGCAGCAGTTCAAGCGGGTGTACTATCTGGCGACGTTAAAGACGTATTGCTACTAGACGTTACACCACTGTCTCTAGGTATTGAGACGATGGGCAGCGTTATGACTAAGCTTATCGAGAAGAACACCACTATCCCGACTAAAGCCTCGCAAACGTTCTCAACGGCAGATGACAACCAAGCCGCCGTGACTATTCACGTACTGCAAGGTGAGCGTAAGCAATCAAGCGGTAACAAGTCGCTAGGTCAATTCAACCTAGAAGGCATTGAGCCTGCGCCACGTGGCATGCCACAAATTGAAGTGGCATTCGACATCGATGCTGACGGGATCTTGCATGTCTCTGCGACAGACAAGAAAACCGGTAAAGCACAAAACATCACCATTAAAGCCTCTTCAGGTCTAAGTGATGAAGAAGTGGAAGCAATGGTTCGTGATGCTGAAGCGCACGCTGACGAAGATGCTAAATTCGAAGAGCTAGTGACAGCGCGTAACCAAGCTGATGGCATGGTTCACGCAACGAAGAAGCAAATTGAAGAAGCCGGCGAAGAGCTACCTGCTGACGAAAAAGAGAAGATTGAAGCTGCAATGGCTAACGTTGACACTGCCACTAAAGGTAGCGACAAAGAAGCGATTGAAAAATCAACTCAAGAGCTAATGGAAGCCTCAGCTAAGCTAATGGAAATTGCCCAAGCTAAAGCGCAAGCACAGCAAGGTCAACCAGAAGGCGCAGGCGAAGCTCAACAAGACGCGAATAAAGCGGACGACGTTGTTGATGCTGAGTTTGAAGAAGTGAAAGACGACAAAAAATAATGACGGCTAACCCCTAATTTATTCCAGCGGGCGTTTGAGGTAACTCTTACGCCCGTTTGTCCAACTCCAGCAAAGAAAGCATGAGATTATGTCAAAGCGAGATTTTTACGAAGTATTAGGTGTCGGACGCGACGCCAGCGAACGCGAAGTGAAAAAAGCGTATAAGCGTTTAGCAATGAAGTTTCACCCTGATCGCAACCCCGGTGATAAAAAAGCTGAAGCTAGCTTTAAAGAAGTGAAAGAAGCGTATGAAATCCTAACCGATAGCGATAAGAAAGCGGCGTATGATCAATTTGGTCATGCAGGCGTGGATCCAAATCGTGGCGGCGGTGGTCATGGCAATGCTGATTTTGGCGACGTATTTGGCGATGTATTCGGCGATATCTTCGGGGGCGGACGACGTGGTGGCGGCGGACAACGCCAAGCTGCGCGTGGCAGTGATTTGCGTTACAACCTTGAGCTTTCTTTAGAAGAGGCTGTTAAAGGGTTAAGCAAAGAGCTACGGATCCCAACCTTGGTTGCGTGTGAACCTTGTGACGGCACAGGCGCTAAGAAAGGCACTAAACCGACAACATGTGGTACCTGTCATGGCCAAGGTCAAGTCCAGATGCGTCAGGGTTTCTTTGCTGTTCAACAAGCCTGTCCTACTTGTCATGGTCGCGGCAAGATCATTAAAGATCCCTGCAACCATTGTCATGGCGAAGGCCGTGTAGAGAAGAGCAAAACATTATCCGTTAAGATCCCTGCTGGGGTGGATACGGGCGATCGCATTCGCCTTTCAGGTGAAGGTGAAGCAGGCGAGTTTGGCGCACCTCCTGGCGACTTATATGTACAGGTGAGTGTGCGTGAACATGCTATCTTCCAACGTGACGGTAACAACCTTTATTGTGAAGTGCCGATTTCGTTTAGCAAAGCGGCATTGGGTGGCGAAATTGAAGTACCGACATTAGACGGTAAAGTTAACCTTAAAATCCCATCAGAAACACAAACAGGACGCATGTTCCGTATGCGTGGCAAAGGGGTTAAGTCTGTACGTAGCCATGCCGTAGGCGATTTACTTTGCAAGGTTGTGATGGAAACGCCTGTTAACCTTAATGAGCGTCAAAAAGAGCTTTTACGCGAGTTTGAAGAAACATTAACGGGGCAGTCAAAAAAACACAGCCCTAAAGCGGAAGGCTTTTTTGATGGCGTTAAAAAGTTTTTTCAAGATTTAAATAGTTAACGAGTATTTGACTCACAACCAAAGCCCCGCCATTGCGGGGCTTTTTGTTAGTGGTGCAACTGATCTGTCGATAGAAATAAAGCCACCAATAATGGGGTTAAACCCACGGCGTAACACAACGTGAAAAATACTTGCTAAAGGCCAAAAAAACCACGTTTTTAAGGGTAATATCACAGAAAATATGATAAAGTTGCGCGCGAAAATTCATGAATCATTGAGAGTAAATCATTATGTCTGATAAGTTCAGTACAATTGAAGAGCAAGCAAGTTATGGTGTGGGTCGTCAACTTGGTGAGCAACTAGCAGCAAACTCGTTTGAAGGTATCGATATTTCTGCTGTTCAATTGGGTCTAGCTGACGCTTTCGAAGGTAAAGAAAGTGTTGTTGCGATGCAAGATATGCAAATCGCATTCACTGAAATCAGCCAACGTATCCAAAAAGTGCAAGAAGAAGCTGCCGCTGCTGCATCTGAAATCGGCGATAAGTTCCTTGCTGATAACGGCGCACGTGAAGGCGTTGTGACTTTAGAATCTGGCCTTCAATACGAAATCATCACTGAAGGTAATGGTGACAAGCCAAGTGCAGACTCAACAGTGCGCACTCACTATCACGGTACCTTCATCTCAGGTGATGTGTTCGATAGCTCTGTTGCACGTGGTGAGCCAGCTGAATTCCCAGTTAACGGCGTTATCGCTGGTTGGACTGAAGCACTACAACTGATGCCTGTGGGTTCTAAGTGGAAGCTTTGCGTCCCACAACACTTGGCATACGGTGAGCGTGGCGCAGGCGCTGCAATCCCACCCTATTCAACATTGGTATTTGAAGTTGAATTGTTAGAGATTATCTAAGTTAGCCAATAAGCCTAAGTTAATACTTAGGCTTTTTTTTGACAATGAGTTAGGGAGTACTGAAATGACTGAAAAAGTAAGAGTGGCGATTACCGGCGGCAGCGGCCGTATGGGACGAACTCTTATTGAAGCGGCTAAGCAAAATGAGGCTATTTTGTTAGGCGCTGCGATTGAGCGTGCGGGATCAACGCTAATGGGTGTTGATGCGGGTGAGCTTGCGGGTGTGGGCGCAATGAATGTTGCCATTACCGATTCACTAGAGAAGGCTGTTGATGACTTTGATGTACTCATTGACTTTACCTCGCCAGAAGCTAGCGTGATCCACACTGATTGGTGCGCGAAAAATGGCAAAGCGATTGTCATCGGCACAACAGGTTTCAATCACGCTCAAAAAGAGCAAATTTCAGCATACTCAGAACAAGTCCCTATTGTCATGGCGCCCAATATGGCCGTCGGCGTTAACCTAATGTGGAAACTGTTAGAAGTTGCCGCAGAAGTGATGGGGCATTACAGCGATATTGAGATCATCGAAGGGCACCACCGATACAAGAAAGATGCACCATCAGGCACAGCACTTAAAATGGGTGAAGTGATCGCCGAAACCTTAGGTCGCGATCTTGAAAAGTGTGCCGTTTATGGTCGTGAAGGTATTACCGGTGAGCGTGATAGAGACACCATCGGCTTTGCGACTGTGCGTGCCGGTGACATTGTCGGCGATCACACTGCACTGTTTGCTGATATTGGCGAGCGACTTGAAATTACCCACAAAGCATCCAGCAGGATGACGTTTGCTAATGGTGCGATGCGCGCAGCAATTTGGCTTAATGAGCAAGGCTCAGGCTTATATGATATGCAGCAAGTGTTAGGCTTAAAACAATAACTATTCAAAACCGCTATTAGCGGTTTTTTTATGTGCGAATTGTTATTCTTTTTTACAGTACAATCATGCTATAGACGCTTACCAATTTACAATATAAAATCGGCGGAATTTGTCAAAATTTCGTATTTTTACGAAAGTTGGTATTTTAACAAAAAACAAAAAACATTGTATTTCAATGGCTTGGCTCTTTCCGGAGGTCGCGTTGACAAAGTCTGCCTTACTCGTACTTGAAGATGGAACCGTTTTTTCTGGCACTGCAATTGGTGCTGAAGGGATGTCTGTCGGTGAAGTGGTTTTCAACACTTCAATGACTGGTTATCAAGAAATTTTGACTGATCCATCATATGCTCGTCAAATGGTAACCCTTACCTACCCACACATCGGTAATACTGGCACTAATGATGAAGACACTGAATCGTCGTCTGTTCATGCGTGTGGCCTTATTATTCGAGACTTGCCGCTTATTGCAAGTAATTTTCGAAATCAGCAATCTTTAAGTGAATACTTAGAGGCCAACAATGTTGTTGGTATTGCCGATATTGACACCCGTAAATTGACTCGTATTTTACGAGAAAAAGGCGCCCAAGCAGGATGTATTCTGGTGGGTGACTTGGATGAAGCCAAAGCGCTAGCAGCTGCTAAAGCGTTTCCTGGTTTAAAAGGCATGGATTTAGCCAAAGAAGTGACCACAACTGAAGCCTACTCATGGCGCAGTGGTAGCTGGCGTCTTGTCGGCGGTTTACCGTCAGATAAAGCTGAAGCTGAGCTGAAATATAAAGTGGTTGCTTACGATTATGGTGTTAAGCGTAATATTTTGCGCATGCTTGTTGATCGTGGCTGTGATGTCACTGTAGTACCAGCGCAAACGCCAGCATCTGAAGTATTAGCGATGAACCCTGATGGGGTTTTCCTATCAAACGGTCCTGGCGATCCTGAACCTTGTGATTATGCCATTACGGCGATTCAAGAGATCTTGAAGACCGATATCCCGGTATTTGGGATCTGTTTAGGCCATCAATTGTTAGCATTAGCCTCTGGCGCTAAAACCTTAAAAATGAAATTTGGTCATCATGGTGCAAACCATCCGGTGAGCAATATCGAGCAAGGTAACGTCATGATCACCAGCCAAAACCACGGTTTTGCCGCTGATGAAGCAACCTTACCAGCCAATATTAAAGTGACGCATAAGTCACTATTTGATGGCTCTTTGCAAGGTATTCACTTAACTGACAAGCCTGCGTTTAGCTTCCAAGGTCACCCTGAAGCGAGCCCTGGACCACATGATGCTGCGCCACTGTTTAATCACTTTATCGAGTTGATTGAACTGTATCGCCAGAACGCTAAGTAGTAAATTCATCCGGGAGAAGATTTAAGCAATGCCAAAACGTACCGATATAAAGAGTATTCTTATCCTAGGGGCGGGACCGATTGTGATTGGTCAAGCCTGTGAGTTTGACTACTCAGGCGCTCAAGCCTGTAAAGCCCTACGCGAAGAGGGTTACCGAGTTATTCTTGTTAACTCTAACCCTGCCACCATTATGACTGATCCAGAGATGGCCGATGCCACTTATATCGAGCCGATTCACTGGGAAGTGGTACGTAACATTATTGCGAAAGAGCGCCCTGACGCGATTTTACCCACAATGGGTGGCCAAACTGCACTTAACTGTGCATTAGAGCTCGAAAGCCGCGGCGTACTTAAAGAGTTTAACGTCGATATGATTGGCGCAACTGCCGATGCTATCGATAAAGCCGAAGACCGCAGCCGTTTTGACAAAGCAATGAAGTCAATTGGCCTTGAGTGTCCTCGCGCAGGTATCGCTCATACTATGGATGAAGCACGCGCTGTATTAGCAGAAGTCGGCTACCCATGTATTATTCGCCCCTCATTTACCATGGGCGGTAGCGGTGGCGGTATCGCCTATAACAAAGAAGAGTTTGAGGATATCTGTTCTCAAGGTCTAGAACTGTCGCCTACCAGCGAACTGCTTATCGACGAATCTTTGATTGGTTGGAAAGAGTACGAGATGGAAGTGGTGCGTGACCGCAACGATAACTGTATTATCGTGTGTGCCATCGAAAACTTTGACCCAATGGGCGTGCACACGGGTGACTCCATCACCGTGGCGCCAGCACAAACACTCACCGATAAAGAGTACCAGCTGATGCGTAATGCATCACTTGCAGTACTGCGCGAAATCGGTGTTGAAACTGGTGGTTCAAACGTACAATTTGGTATCAACCCGAAAGATGGCCGCATGGTTATCATCGAGATGAACCCACGCGTATCGCGCTCTTCTGCGCTCGCCTCAAAAGCAACGGGCTTCCCGATTGCTAAGATTGCCGCCAAGCTGGCTGTTGGTTTCACTCTTGACGAGCTAAGTAACGATATTACAGGTGGCGCAACACCAGCATCATTTGAGCCTGCAATCGATTACGTGGTGACTAAAGTCCCTCGTTTTAACTTTGAAAAATTTGCGGGTGCTAATGATCGTCTCACCACACAGATGAAGTCTGTAGGTGAAGTCATGGCGATTGGCCGTACATTCCAAGAGTCACTGCAAAAAGCATTACGCGGCCTTGAAGTTGGCAAAAATGGTTTGTGCCCACACATTGACTTGGCCGATAGCGAAGCACTAACTCGTATTCGCCATGAGCTTAAAGAGCCAGGTGCAGAGCGTATTTGGTACATTGCTGATGCATTTCGTGCCGGTCTTTCTGTCGAGGATATCTTTGGTTTAACCAATATTGACCCTTGGTTCCTTGTGCAACTTGAAGATTTACTTAAGTCTGAAGCAGACGTAGCTGAAGTCGGTCTTGCAGGTTTGAACGACGATTTCTTACGTAAGCTTAAGCGCAAAGGTTTTGCTGATTCACGCCTTGCAGCCCTTGCAGGTGTGAGCGAAACTGAAGTTCGTAAACTGCGTACTCGTTTCGACATCCACCCTGTTTACAAGCGTGTTGATACCTGTGCGGCTGAGTTTTCAACCGATACGGCTTACATGTACTCAACTTATGAAGATGAGTGTGAGGCAAATCCGTCTAACCGTGACAAAATCATGGTATTAGGTGGCGGTCCAAACCGTATTGGTCAAGGTATCGAGTTTGATTACTGTTGTGTGCATGCGGCGTTAGCGCTACGTGAAGACGGTTACGAGACCATCATGGTTAACTGTAACCCTGAAACCGTTTCAACTGACTACGACACATCAGATCGTTTGTACTTCGAGTCAGTCACATTTGAAGATGTACTTGAAATCGTGCGCATCGAGAAGCCAAAAGGCGTTATCGTACAGTACGGTGGTCAAACACCGCTTAAACTTGCACGTGATTTAGAAGCCGCTGGCGTACCGATTATTGGTACCAGCCCAGATGCAATCGACCGTGCTGAAGACCGTGAGCGTTTCCAGCAAGCGATTGAACGTTTAGGCATGAAGCAGCCAGAAAACGATACAGTCACCACGGTTGAAGGTGCGGTAATTTCTGCAGAGCGTATCGGTTATCCGCTAGTTGTTCGTCCATCTTATGTACTGGGTGGCCGCGCAATGGAGATCGTATATGACGAGCAGGACTTGCGCCGCTACTTTAATGAAGCGGTAAGCGTATCGAATGCATCGCCTGTATTGCTTGACCGTTTCCTTGATAATGCTATCGAAATTGACATCGATGCAGTATGTGACGGTGAAACTGTGGTGATTGGTTCAATCATGGAGCATATCGAGCAAGCGGGGGTTCACTCTGGTGACTCTGGTTGTTCACTGCCGCCATACAGCCTAAGCCAAGATATTCAAGACCGCATGCGTGAGCAAGTGGGCAAACTGGCAATGGAGCTGGGTGTTATCGGCCTGATGAACGTGCAGTTTGCGGTGAAGGATAACGAGATCTACATGATTGAAGTTAACCCTCGTGCAGCCCGTACGGTGCCGTTTGTATCTAAAGCGACAGGCGTACCGCTAGCGAAGATTGCGGCGCGCGTGATGGCAGGTCAAAGCCTTAAATCACAACACTTTACCGAGGAAGTTATTCCGCCATTTTACTCTGTAAAAGAAGTGGTATTGCCGTTTAACAAGTTCCCAGGTGTTGATCCACTGCTTGGCCCAGAAATGCGCTCAACCGGTGAAGTCATGGGTGTCGGTGACACGTTTGCTGAGGCTTATGCTAAAGCGCAGTTAGGTGCAACATCTGAAGTGCCTAAGTCTGGACGCGCGCTTTTATCAGTGCGTAACAGTGACAAAGCGCGTGTTGCAGATCTGGCGGCTAAGTTGATTGAACTTGGCTACGAAATCGATGCGACGCATGGCACAGCTGTTATCTTAGGTGAAGCGGGTATTAACCCACGTCTAGTTAACAAGGTACACGAAGGTCGTCCGCACATTCTTGATCGCATCAAGAACGGTGAGTACACCTACATTGTGAACACCACTGAAGGGCGTAAAGCGATTGAAGACTCTCGTCAACTTCGCCGCGGTGCATTGCGTTACAAAGTGAACTACACCACGACGTTAAATGCAGCCTTTGCAA
>JAOIUG010000019.1 GCA_028223395.1 Shewanella sp. | reverse complement strand
CCAGCGAGTGAAATCGTTCTCGTTTTAGATGGTCCTGTTGGCGAGGAATTAGAAAATGTTGTTAAAAAATGGGTTCAACTTTTACCGATTAAAATCCTCAGACTTAGTGAGAACGTAGGGTTAGGGAAAGCGCTTAACTTTGGTTTGGATAAGTGTAATTATGATTTGGTAGCTAGAATGGATACTGATGATATTTGCCACCCCGATAGGTTTATGAAACAATGCCAATTTTTAACTTCAAGTGACGTAGATATCTGTGGTACTTATGCTTACGATATAGACGAAAATGAAAGTATTATTGGGGAGCGCACAGTGCCTATCCATATGGATGATATTCGCCGACTTATTTGGAGTTGTCCTATTATTCACCCTAGTGTAATGTATCGAAAAAAATCAATATTAGGCATGGGCAGTTACAATCCGTCAGTGGCTCACCGTCAAGAGGATTATGAGCTCTGGATTCGCTGTGTTGATAGCGGCTTAAAGTTTTATAACATAAGTAGCTTTTTATTATATTATCGTTATCCAGCCGGTTCTGAAAATAAAAATTCAGTTTCTGTTGGTATAAACCGTTTTAAGTTAGGTTATAAAGCTATCATAAAATATGATAGGCGTTTTATGAGCCTAATGGGACTTCTTTACCCATGTGTTAGAGCTTTACTCCCTGGATTTTTCAGGGCAAAGCTAGTTGCTTTTGTCAAACAAAGAGATCCAAGAAGAACATGAATCTAGCTATAACAGGTTATACTGGTTTTGTCGGGACTAGGTTATTAGAATATGTAGACCCCCAATCCGTGACTCTTTTAGGCAGGAGGTATCCTTTTGATAAACGATTTGTAAAGAACACTGTCTTGACTGATTTAGCATCTCAACTAGACTTTAAAGATTCGCTGTCTGGTATTGACGTGGTTATTCATCTTGCCGGTAGAGCTCATATAATGGGAGATTCTGGTTTAGATTCTGCTGAGGCATATTGGAAAACAAATACATCTGCAACTTTAGCTTTAGCTCGGCAAGCCGCAAAGCTTGGGGTAAAGAGATTTATTTTTGTTAGCTCTATTAAAGTTAATGGGGAGTCAACCGAATTAGATATGCCCTTTACTGCAAGTGACGCTAAAAAACCTGTTGACTTTTATGGGCAATCTAAATCAGAAGCAGAATCTCAATTGTTACAGCTCGCAAAAGAGACTGGACTAGAAGTTGTTATTATACGCCCTACACTGGTATATGGACCAGGTGTTAAAGCTAACTTCGCTTCTTTATTAAAATTAGTTTCAAAAGGTTTACCGTTGCCTTTCGGTTGTATAAAAAATAATAAGCGTAGTCTTGTTTCAGTAAAAAACCTTGTTCACCTAATTATTACCTGTATCGATCATCCAAAGGCTGTTAATCAGGTATTCTTAGTTTCTGATGATCATGATGTATCTACTGCTTCAATGGTAAAATATATGTCACATGCTCTTGGAAAATCGAACAGATTACTGCCGGTACCTCTATGGTGCTATCGTTTAGCTGGTAAGTTAGTTGGTAAGTCTGATGTAGTAAATAGGCTTATAGGCTCTTTACAGGTCGATATATCACATACTAAAGATACGTTAGGCTGGATCCCTCCACAGACGCTTGAGCAAGGTTTTAGAGAAACTGTAGAAGCATTTATTCGTAATAAAAAATAAATAGAGTATTTACATGATTCGTTTTATCGATTTATTAGCTGCTTTTTTGGGCTTGTTATTTCTCTGGCCAGTGTTAATTATCGTCACTATTATCGGTTTTTTTGATACTGGCTCGCCAATCTTCGTCCAAATTCGTGTAGGTAGAAATAAAAAGCCATTTAAATTGATCAAGTTTCGCACTATGTCTGTAGAAACAAAGTCTGTGGCAAGTCATTTGGCAAATAATGCTTCAATTACTAAATTAGGTAATTTTTTGCGCAAAACTAAGATTGATGAATTGCCGCAACTCATTAATGTGGTTAAAGGTGAAATGAGCTTGGTTGGTCCACGTCCAAACTTATTTAACCAAGAAGAACTGATTAAAGAACGTGATGCGTTAGGTGTTTATGATGTTCTACCAGGTGTTACGGGTTTAGCTCAAGTTCAAAATATTGATATGTCGACACCTGCTTTGTTAGCCAAAACAGACAAGCAGATGATTGATAGCCTAACTGTTAAAGATTACTTCAAGTACATTATGATGACAGTTACAGGCAGCGGCAATGGTGATGCTGTAAAATAGGTAATATCTTTGTCGATTAGTATCCGCTAGCGAGTTGTATCTAACCTCGTTACAATTGCCAGAATAGCAAGTGGTCTATACCCTCCTGTGTCACGGTTTGAGTGACAACTGCTCTAGACAGTGTATTAGGTAATCGAAGGGGCTAGACCGCAGGTCTTCGCTGTTTCTATAGTGCTGTAAGTGGGAGTGAATACGCTCGTTGGATCTGCTGAGTGTATTAGATATAGTGGTCTACATTGTTCGCAGATAATCCGTCCTATCAATGGAATTAGGCCATCGCAGCCTCTGCATTAAATCAAGATTAGAAAATTGTTGGTGTTTTATATTTATGTTTGAATAGCATTGAATATGTTAGAATCCTCGCCATTGGCTATGCTAAAGATCAGCTTTATCTCAATAAGAATTATTCGATTATGAAATTTGTCAGTTTGATACGTAAAATGGAACTATTACAAGGGATTTTTGCACTCCCTCGAGCTCAAAAGCGGCTTGTTAGCTTGCTTATTGATTCATTATTTTTATTGTGTGCATTTTGGAGTGCGTTGTTAGTTAGGTTAGATGATATATCCGTTTTGGCGGATAGCCGTTACTGGACACTGCTTGCTTGGATTATACCCGTTAGCTTAATTGGGTTTATCAAGTTGGGCTTGTATCGTGCGGTATTACGCTATATGGGCTTACAGGCGTTAATTGCCATCGGCGCTGGGGTGATAATTTCTGCCATTTCACTTGTTTTTATCGCTTTTTACACTGAGATCAGCATTCCGCGTACCTTTCCTATAATTTATGCTGCATTTGCATTGGTGCTTATTGGTGGTCCACGTGGGCTGGTTCGCTCTTTAGTTGGTCGCGGGATTAAGCGTATTGGTGAACCTGTTATCATTTATGGGGCGGGTGTCAGTGGTCGGCAGCTTTTAAGTTCGTTGGCTCAAAGTCACGAGTATTATCCGTTCGCATTTGTCGATGATGATATTAGCTTACATGGAACCGTTATTCAGGGAGTGCATATTCATTCTCCTTCTATTGTGCGCAAGTTAATTGAGCAAAAGTCGGCAACAAAGGTATTGTTGGCCATCCCTAGTGCCAGTAGAAGTCGCCGTCAGCAAATATTACTCAGCCTAGAACCTTTGGCTATTCAAGTGCTAACTATTCCGGCCATGGCAGATCTTGTTAGTGGCCATAAGCTTTATAGTGACATAAAAGAAGTTGAAATTGACGATTTATTGGGCCGTGATGCCGTTGCTCCTCGTGAAGATCTTCTTGCAGCAAATATTACGAATAAGGTGGTCATGGTCACTGGGGCGGGTGGCTCGATTGGTTCAGAGCTATGTCGACAGATCTTAAAGCAGGCGCCAGCCAAACTGGTGTTGTTTGAGCTGTCAGAATTCGCTTTATACGCGATTGAACGTGAGCTTAAAAAGATAGCCGCTGAGCTTAAATTAGACATTGGCATTTTTCCTATTATGGGCTCGGTTCAACGCGAGAGCCGGGTGCAGGCTGTCATGGAGTCGTTTGCAGTACAAACGGTTTATCATGCTGCTGCTTATAAACATGTGCCCTTAGTGGAGCATAATGTTGTTGAGGGGATCAGGAATAATGTGTTCGGCACTTTGTATACGGCCCGCGCTGCGATAAACGCTAAAGTGGACACATTTGTTTTAATTTCTACTGATAAAGCTGTTCGTCCAACAAATGTAATGGGCACCACTAAAAGAATGGCTGAGCTGGTTTTACAGGCATTTGCTCGGGATAATAATGCAACGCGTTTTTGTATGGTTCGCTTTGGTAATGTTTTAGGTTCATCAGGATCTGTGGTGCCTTTATTTAGAGCGCAGATCGCAGCGGGTGGACCAATCACAGTCACGCATCCAGAAATTACTCGGTTTTTCATGACAATACCTGAAGCTTCTCAATTAGTTATCCAAGCCGGTGCGATGGGTAAAGGGGGAGATGTGTTTGTTTTAGATATGGGGAAATCGGTCAAAATTGTCGATTTAGCATCTAAAATGATCCGTTTAAGTGGCTTTGAAGTGCAAGATTCCAATCATCCTGATGGTGATATTGGAATTGAGTTTAGTGGCCTGCGCCCTGGTGAGAAGCTTTATGAGGAGTTATTGATTGGTGATGATGTTACCGGTACTGAACATGAACGTATTATGACGGCAAACGAGTCATGTTTATCTTGGGATGAATATTCTAAAATCATCAACAAATTAGACAAAGCATGCCATGAATTTGATCATGAGGTTATCCGTGAAATTCTATTAACAACACCGACAGGTTTTACCCCGACAGATGGGATCTGTGATTTGGTGTGGGAGCAGAGGAGTAATGGAGCTTGTGCGCCGGGAGCAAGTGCTCATAAAGTAGCATTGACTGATAAGGTCATTACCTTGAAATTCTAATCGATACCCATTTTTTAATTGAACGTCATTCTTAATAAAACGCCAGCTTAATGCTGGCGTTTTTGATCGACTTAACATCCATTGTTAATGCACTTATTATAGATTTCGGTGCAGAGCATCGACTTAGAACATTAACCGTAAGAGTGCCAGTTATAATTGTTTAATTGCCCAGCCCATAAATTCTTTTCGAGTTTTTTCATCGGCGTGAAGCCACCAATACTGCAACATTTTTTCAGCTTGTGCTGCGTCACTGTTGGATGAGGCGTCGGAGTGGATGACGGTTTGTGTCACAGCCACAGCTGGTGAGGACGTATTGTGAGCTTTTGCGGTTGAATGGCTAGCACTGCTTGTTGCGGCGGCTGCTTCTAGATTGACATCGCTTGCGGAGTTTCCACTAAATAATCGCGAAACAAATGATTCTTCAGTTATGTTTGTTTGCGCGACACTGTAATCGACTTTACCCTTACCTTTACGTGTGATCACAATGTTTGGCGATTTTGCAAACTGCGAGGGGTGTTTAACGTTATTGCCGCCTGCGGGCTGCATTTGATATTCGTAATCACCGTCTACTTTAAGGGTGATAACAAAAGGTGATGACTTTACCGTGGTTTCACTGTCACTGAAATCATCTTCAATCAGATCATGGTAACGAATGGCGATTTTGTGGGTCCCTTCGGTAAGCGCAAGTGATGATTTATGGCTAAATAGGCTCGTTTGAATTTCTTTTCCGTCAAGAGCGATGTATTCAAATGCCATGGGAATATTTAAATTGGCTGCCAATGCTGCTGAGGAGCTGCATAAAGCAAGTATAGCGGTAATAGGTAGTAGCGGTCTCATGGTAATTCCTTTAACGATTTTGGCCTTTGAATGGTCGCTCAAATAATTGAATGCGCTCTTCAATATAGCTCGTGGCTTGTTTGCACTTTCCAAGACGAGAATGTTGAGCAAGGATCTCATTTTGCAGTTTGATTTTGTCATTACTATGACAGTTTTCAAGAGAATATTGTAAATTCTCTATTTTTTGTTCAATAACTTTAGCCCAGTTCAAATGTTTGTTGAGTTCTTCATACAATTGATGACTATTTTGCATAACGTTAGACGCTATCCAACTAAAGCCACTTTGCTGATGCGCTTTAGCACCGCGTTTGATTGCATGCGCTCGGCGAGTACGTTTTTGCTGCTCCAGTGACTTGATATTGAGGTTGGTAGTCGCAAGTGCTCGCCGTACGGCACTAAACCTATCTTGAATTTTCTCGCAGCTGCTGCTGATGCTCTCAAGTGAGCGTTTGGCAGTGATGAGTTGTTGTAGTTGCAGTATGCTTTTATTGAGCTGCTCTATGCAAGGAATGAGCTGAGCACCGGCTTGGATGAATAACTCATTGTTAAAGCGTTCAACATCTTGCATCATTTTCCGCTGCCCTGGTGGTAGCTTTGCATCGTGTTGCAATACATCTTGTTCGAGTTGTTTCAGCTGTTGCTTAAGCTGATTTATTAGATCATGACGTTTCATTACCAAGCACTCCACGCTAACTGAGCAGCAATGAGTAAGATCATGGTGATAAAAATAGGCTTAACAAAAGGCAGCCCAAACTTAATTGCTGAGTGTGCGCCAATATAAGAGCCAAGCATCATGCACACTCCCATAGCAAGTCCAATTGCAAGGTGAACTTGCCCCATTGCAAAAAAAATAATCAATGAGGTTAAATTGCTGGTAAAGGTCATTGCACGGGCCAGACCTAGACTATAGAGCAAAGGCAATTTGTGGATCCCTGTGCTGCTTACTGTCCAAAATGCACCAATACCTGGGCCTGCAAAACCATCATAAAACCCCAGTGGTAAACCTTGTAACCATTGTTTTAGTTTTGGTTTGGCTTTGACGGGGATTTTACAATCTTTACACCCCATGGCGTTGGGTTGTAATAGCGTGTAGATAGCGATAGCGATAATCATCAAAGGTAACCCTTTTTCTAACCACTGGGTATTAATGATTGAGACGGTAAAAGTACCGATCACCGCACCAATAAAAGTGGCGATAAAGGTATGGTACCAAAAGCTGGGGGAAAATAGCCTCTGTTTAAAGTAGGTATAAGCTGCCATTGATGAGCCAAAACATGCGGCTAATTTATTGGTTGCTAATGCAGTGTGCGGCGGGATCCCAATGGCAAGTAATGCGGGAATGGATAACAGTCCACCCCCTCCGGCCACAGCATCAATAAAGCCGGCAATAAGGCCAACCAATGCGAGTAATGCCCAGCTATTAGGGTCAAGTATAAAGTCCAATCGTTGTCCTATTCAATCACACGTCGAAAAGGCGGTAGGGAATCGAGTAATGATTTTCCATAACGCTTTGTGACTAGGCGTCGATCTAAAATTGAGATCCGCCCATAATCTTGTTCTTTCCTGAGTAATCTACCACAACTTTGTACCAGTTTGCGCGACGCATCTGGGATGGTAAGCTGCAAAAAAGGGTTGCCTCCTTTTATTTTAATGTATTCTGAATGCGCTTGCTCGACCGGTGAGGTGGGTACGGCAAATGGCAGTTTAGTGATAATAAGATTAGTTAAGTAATCCCCTGGTAAATCAAGCCCCTCTGAAAAACTGCCGGTGCCAAAAATAATACTTGGTTGGCCTGCGTCACAGCGGGATTTGTGTTGTTCTAAGATCCTTTGACGGGGCAGGGTGCCTTGGATTAATAACTCTGTTTTCATTTTCCCTTCTACCAAATCCGCCACTTTTTCCATCTGCCAGTAAGAAGCAAACAAGACTAAACTGGCGCTTTCATCCTCAACAAGCGCAATGATCTGCTTGGCCAATTCATCAGTGTAATTATCATGGGTGGGCTCAGTGTCCATTTTAGGTAAAAATAATGTGGCATTTTGCTCAAAATCAAACGGAGAGTCGAGCGCTAAGTAACGGCTGCCATCATTAATAGATAAACCGACTTGATGTGTAAAATGGTTAAAGTTATTAAGCGCCCTTAAGGTCGCACTGCACAGTACCACGCCACTTGCTTTTTCCCATAAGAGGTTCTCAAGCATATAGCCCACTTCTATGGGCGAGGCGCTAAACAAGTAATCGGTTTGTTTTCCGCTGAGCTGTTCAATCCAACGGGCCATCGGCGCGCCTTTGGGGTTGTCTTGCTTGGCCATCATTTTCCACAGTTTTTTGAGGTTCTCTAGTCGTTGCAGTATAAAGCCAGTTTCTGACAGTAATGCTTCAGATTGATGTTTGGGGATCTCGCCATCTTTTATCGCTTCATTAAGTAATGACACCATTTTATTGAACTGTTTCAGCGCCACATTCGATGCGGTGGCGAGATCTTCGGCCAGTGTGTGTAGCGCTGAGGGCAGTTTGCCGTGTTCAAAGCGTAAGCGATTTTCTGGGTTATCAAATTGGGCAGCTTGTGCATCGCAAAAATGAGCCACTTGATTAAGTTGGCCTGTGATCTCAGCAATATGATCAAGCATGGCCTGTGCGGGCGCAATGATGTCATTACTCTTAATTTGATTTTGTAGTTTTGAGGTGGTTTTATTGAGTTTATCGAGCCAATCGGTAGCGCCGCGAACGGTCGTTTGAGCGCTACTAAAATCTCGAGCAACCACAGGTAAGTGATGCGCTTCATCAATGACGTAATAAAGCTCATCAGGCTCGGGTAAAATGACGCCGCCGCCTAATTCTAAATCGGCAAACAATAAGCTATGGTTGGCAATCAGTACGTCCCAGCTATCGAGATCTTCGCGCGCTTTATGAAAAGGACAATGTCGATGGCTGGCAAGTTGTTTATGGCAACTGTGTTTATCGCATGCAATTTGCTGCCATAGATGATCTGGTAAAGGTTGAGTGAGCGTATCACGCTCACCATTCCAGCGTTTTGCGTTAAAGTCCGCCAGTAAATCTTGCAAGAGATCCACTTGGCTTTGATCGGGCTTTGTTTGCCACATCGCCATTTGGTTAGTGTTATCGCTGGCGGTGAGCATTTCAAGCTTAGACAGACACACATAGCGTTGGCGACCTTTGACTAAACCAAAGGTAAAATCTAAACCAGAATGCTGTAAGAAAAAGGGCAGATCTTTATGGAGCAACTGCTCTTGCAGTGCAACCGTGGCTGTGGCGATACAGACTTTCTTTTTATTGGCGAGGGCGAGTGGAATAGTGCCTAAAATGTAAGCCAGTGATTTACCAATGCCAGTTCCGGCTTCAACAACAATGATCCGCCGTTGTTTGTCGTATTCTCCGGCCAGTGTTTTTGAGATCTCTGCCACGATGTAATTTTGCTCTCGACGAGAGCGAAAGTTGGGTAAAGACGAAGCAATGTCTTTATAAATAGTACGGATCTGAGTTTTAACGTCTGCGGATAACATGAATACACTGCCTCAGTAAATAATGCTGTACATAATAACAGTGATTACATAGCCTAAGAAGCGTTAAGTGATTATTGATGAATTTAATTGAGTAAAAGTGATGAACCCTACTACTGGATCCTTACAGTCTGTTAAAGGACGTATATTAACTCGCCATGCTGTATTACGAAACAAAGGTCTTAGTATTGAGTATGTTATTGCGACTAATGACGGCGCTGTGATTGTTGAGATCCCCGATCAGAAGTCGTTATGCTTCATGCGCACAATCGATGAGGTAGCGCTTAAACAACACCCTGACTTCGCCCCGGTGCATTGTCAGCAATTGCCTTTAAAAACGTTTAAAGGCGAGCCAGTCAGCGGACTTTACAGCCAAGATCTAAGGCAGCAGCGCCAACTCATGAGAGTCGCTAAAGATCAAGCGATAGACTTATTTGAAAGTGACATAAAAGTAGAAGATCGCTTTTTGATTGAACGCTTTATAGCGCTAGATACCGAGTTTAGCGGTACCTTTGTGACCACCTCAGCTGATACGCCAGCACGCTTTATTGCACATCGTGCTCGCCGCAGCAACCTTAGCCAGCCTTTAAAAGCGATTTCACTTGATTTTGAATGCAGCGTTACCGGTGAACTTTATTCCGTCGGCTTATACGGTAAAGCGGCTGAAGAGCGCGTTGAAAAAGTGATCATGGTTGGCGCACCGCAAGTTGTGGATGTTGGTTATATCCAGTGGGTGGACAACGAAGTCGCACTCATTCACCGATTAATCGAATGGTTCAATGATTATGATCCTGACATCATCATAGGCTGGTCAGTGGTTAACTTTGATCTGGCACTTTTATACCGACGAGCGAAACATCACGGCATCGCCTTAACGATAGGGCGAAATAACCAGCCACTAACGTGGAAAGTAGAAGATAAATACCGTCCAGAAACATTGTCATTATACGGGCGAGTCGTATTAGAGGGCATAGACTGGTTAAAAGCCGCATTTTACCAGTTTGAGCGCTATTCGCTTGAATGGGTATCGCAAGCGTTGTTAGGTGAGGGAAAAGCTATCGACAAGGTGAGCAATAAAATGGATGAAATTGATCATTTGTTTGCCAATAATAAGCCAGCACTCGCACATTACAACTTAACTGACAGCCGCCTCGTGTGGGATATTTTCGAAAAAACACAACTGTTCGATTTTGCCATTGAACGAGCCAAATTAACAGGGCTAGCGCTTGGTCGAGTCGGCGCATCTGTTGCCGCTTTTATGAACCTATATTTACCTCATCTACATCGCAGTGGTTATGTCGCGCCAAGCCAGCCTGCCAGCGATGGAATTGAAAGCCCGGGTGGCTATGTGATGGATTCCGTTCCTGGACTCTACAAACATGTTTTAGTTCTTGATTTTAAGAGTCTGTACCCTTCCATTATCAGAACCTTTCTCATTGATCCAAAAGGGCTGATTGAAGCGCAACATGACACCGATCCTGTGCCAGGTTATTTAGGTGGAAATTTCAGCCGTCGATCGCCAATTTTACCGCAATTAATTGAACATTTATCAGAGCAAAGAGAGCAAGCAAAGCAACATCAAAATGCACCGTTATCGCAAGCGATAAAAATTATTATGAATTCTTTATACGGTGTGTTGGGGTCAAAAGGGTGCGTGTTTCATGATGCCAAGCTTGCAAGTTCTATTACGATGCGAGGGCATCAAATCATGAAGCAAACAAGGCGCTGGATAGAAGAGGCAGGGTTTGAAGTGATTTATGGTGATACCGACTCAACGTTTGTGTGGCTGGGTAATGACGTTGATACGCATAAGGTGCAACAAACCGGAAAAGCACTTGCCGCTCAGGTGAATCAATGTTGGCAACAGAAATTGGCAACCGACTTTAACCTACCGAGCTATTTAGAATTAGAGTTCGAAACCCACTTTGAGCAGTTTTTTATGCCAACATTGCGCGGCTCCACGGCAGGCTCAAAAAAGCGTTATGTTGGCACAACACTCACAGATAACGGTGAAAAACAGCTGATCTTTAAAGGCATGGAACAAGTTAGAAGTGATTGGTCACCGTTGGCGCGGCGAGTGCAGTATGAGCTATATGAGCGACTGTTCAACCATCAAGATATTGAAGAATATATCAAAAACACCGTCGTTGAACTCAATCGTGGTGCATTAAACAAAGAATTGATTTTTGTTAAAAATTTAAGGCGTGATCTTAAAGATTACACCGCTAAATCCTCTCCGCATTTAAAAGCTGCCCACCTTCTCTTTAACGCTACTCAAGATGAAAACGTCACAAAAAGAGGGGCTAGAATTGAATACATCATGACTACTTCAGGTGCAGAGCCTGTGGCCTATCAAACATCAGCGATAGACTATGACTATTACGCTCAGCGTCAATTGGCTGCCATTGCTGATCCCATTCTTTCAATGCTGAATAAAAGTTTCATAGAAGTTACATCAAAGCAAATGACATTGATTTAAATGAGCTTATATTTACTCTAAGGTTGTTTGATGTGTTTACTTATATTTTATGATAAGTAATTGATGATAAAAAGTTTAATATTTGTAAATAAACACAGTTTTGTGATGTTCCTCTTTGAGCGCTGCCTCATCTTTTGTTAGTCTCGCCTCTACTGATATAGAAATAAAACAACGGAACGGATTCCATGTTGATGAAGCAGACTGAACATAATTAAAGGTTAGGCATTATGAAAAAGACGTTAGTAGCACCGGCATTAGCCGCCGTGATTTTAGCACCGACAGCCTCGGCCATCGAAGTATACAAAGACAACAAAAATGCCGTTGAGATCGGTGGATTTGTTGATGCTCGGATCATTAATACTCAAGGTGATACAGAAGTCGTCAATGGTGCCTCACGGATAAACTTTGGCTTTACACGTGAAATGAGTGACGGCTGGAAAGCTTACACCAAGTTAGAGTGGAGTGTGAATCCATTCGGCAATAGCTCAATCCAATATAATAATGACAGTAAAATAAGTGCGAAAAGCGATGAGTTTCTTCACAATCGCCTCGGGTATGTGGGGCTAAGCCATGACAAGTATGGCTCATTGACTGTTGGTAAACAGTGGGGCGCTTGGTACGACGTGGTTTACAGTACGAACTACGGTTTTGTATGGGATGGGAATGCTTCAGGCACTTACACATACAACAAAGCCGATGGCGCAGTCAACGGTACAGGTCGTGGTGACAAAACCGTGCAGTATCGTAATGCATTTGGAGACTTCAGCTTTGCACTGCAAGCGCAGCTAAAGCAAGATAAGTTCGACCTATACGAAGGTGCCGACTTTCCAGTGCTTCCAGGGACTCAAAGCATTAATACCGCTCAAGATCCGAAGAAAATTGCCACGATCGAGTACAATTATACTTATGGCGGTTCAGCAACCTATAATGCAACAGATAACCTCACCTTAACAGCCGGTGTTAATATGGGTGAATTTGAAGGGACAACATCAAACGGGCAGCATTTCACCGAAAACGACACAATCTACGGTGCTGGGATCACTTGGGGCAACTGGGACAGTGAAGGTTTTTACGCAGCTGCTAATGTCAATAAACAAAAGTTTCATGATACAGACAATTTAAACCGCCTGCTGCCAGAAGCTTGGGGCGTCGAATCACTGTTTTCATATACATCTGAAACCGGCATTCGCACTTTTGTTTCTTACAATATGTTAGATGCAGGTGATGAATACCAAGCCGCCTACGGTGGCGATGTCTTTAAACGACAGTTTGCAGTAGCAGGTGTTCATTACATTTGGGATTCAAATACAGTTCTTTATTTAGAAGGTCGTAAAGACTTTAGTGACTTTAGTAGCGCAGACAAAGCGCAACAAGCAGCAATGGAAGCCTCGGAAGATGACGGTATCGCTATTGGGATCCGCTATACGCTTTAAGTCTTTGAGGTAACAAATAAGCCAGCGGCAATCGTCGCTGGCTTTTTTTGTTGCTATTTTCCGTGCCATCTTGAGTTTACGAGCTTTGAATTACACCGATAGATGTCTGGTAACGCCACCCTCAATTTGACTTTCAGCCTTGATAATTAAGCACACCTTGATAACTCAGCCCACAATCACCGCCGCGCCTTTGCACGTTGTTCAATAATCTCTCTATAACGTAGATTTAAGCATTCTGAATGAATTAAATTTTTGTGTGGAATGAGGCATGAGAAACTGCGCTGTATGAAATATTGCTATCGATATTTTGCTGCTCAATGTTTATAAAAAGGTGCTTAGCGTTAATGCCGTAATATAGTAGGGATGCAAAGAACCTAGGTTAAATGTTAAAATCAGTATTAAATTTGACCGATCAGTGCTTGATAAATGAAAAGTTCAATTTTTTATCAAAAAAAAATAAATCAAGCTATCCATCTGTAATAAATCTATTTTTTATGATTTCAATATGTAACTTTAATTTTACGTTTATGACTGGTTAGGCTAAAAATCAATGATTTTAGTTATCAATGTAACCAACTTTAAAGTAAGATTTTCTGCTTTTTTTTACACTCTAGTATAGATGTTGAATAGGTGTTTTAAATACTAAAAATACAATTCAAAACCCCATTTTTTAATCTTTAAAAACAGTGTCTTGCGATTATTCTTGTTCGGTGTGCTCTTGTGTTCAGCACTAAGTAGTGCTGAACATCTTATTTTTATTCAACACAGTTAAATTTCTCCCAAATTTTCTCGTATGCAGTGAAAAAATTGGCTTAAACGATACACTTGCACAGCTTTAGGTTCATAGTCGATACCTTTGTTGTAAAATTGTTTTCGTTGTGGTCTTATCTGTCATGGTTTTGGTTTTAACTTGAATTTTAGTTAAGCATTGAACCAATTTGTATAAAAAAATAAGAAATCTAGGGAGATTAAAATGAATAAAAATAATTTACTGACAAATGCAGTGCGCTTAGCACTGGTGACTGGGGCTGTGTCGAGTGCTCTAGTTACACCAACTGTATTTGCAGCAGATGAAGATGGAGCAAAGGTTGAACGTATTCAAGTTACAGGTTCACGTATTAAACGTACTGATCTTGAAGGTACAACTCCAGTAAATGTACTAACCGAGAAAGATATTGCAGATTCTGGTTTATCAACTATCTCTGAATTTTTACGTAATACCGTTTCGGTTGGTGGCTTTAATGAATCTGCGACATTAGAACAAGCTGCTGGAGCTTCCAGGGTTGGATTGAAAGGCTTTGGTGCTAGTTATACGTTGATTTTGCTCAACGGTCGTCGATTGCCTAAAAATGTTGCTGGTGGCGTATTTACAGACATTAACCAAATCCCTTTAGCAGCAGTCAGCCGTATTGATGTCCTGACCGACACTGCTTCTGCTGTTTATGGCTCAGATGCTATCGCTGGTGTGATTAACATTATCACAAAAACTGACTTTGAAGGTTTTGATTTTAAAGTAAAATACGGCGCTGCGACTAAACACCAAGATGGCGATGAGTTTAATATGCAGCTGGTTACAGGTACTTCAAGTGAAAACATGAATATTATGTTTGCAGCCGAGTATTTGACGCGAGAGCCAATTCAAGCATCTGATCGTGAAATAGGCAGTTCTGGTTTTATTCCTGGACCTGGAGGGGAAGGTCGTAGTCCCTATGGTATTCCTGGTTTTATTGATTTGAATTTACCAAAGCAAGACAGTAACGGTAATATTGTAAAAGATAAAGATGGTAAAGTTGTTTATACAAACCCGACAATACCATGGTCTGATTGTCAAGAGCCTAATTCATGGGGAGGTTGCAAGTATGACTATGCGCCACTTTATCAACTTGCGCCTAAATCAAATAAAGCTTCTTTATTTACATCATTTAATTACGCTCCGACTGATGATTTAGTGATTGATGGGCAATTTAGATATGTACGCATGGAGACTTTAACATCAAACGGCGCCGCTCCTGGTTTTGCTGATATATCGACTAGCCCTTATTTGAAGGACTTTATCGAAAATGATACTTATAAAGATGATCCTGCAGCAGCTAAGTTTTTCTTAGACTCACTGGCCGACCCTGCTCTTAAAGGCACTAATGCGAGAGTAGGCCGTCGCTATTTAGACTTTGGTAATCGAGAAAAAGACAACATTAATTCTTCATTTGAAGCCATAATGGGAGCCGATTACACCATTAGTGATTTGTGGAGCACGCGTTTAGACATTGGTTATGCTTCAAGTTCAGGGCAGCAAATTGGTCGCAGTGGTCAACTGATAAAAAGTGAATTAGAGGCTAAATTTGCTGATGGCACTTTGAACCCTTTCAAGCAAAACGATTGCCAATCAGATGAGTTAAAATCAGTTTGTGATTCATTACAAGCCGCCATTTTCCGAACAGGTGAGTACAACATGTTACAAACAACATGGTCTGTTAGTGGTGGATTTGAAGATCTTCTTTCCGGTGGTGATATTGGTTTAGCATTCGGCGCTGATTATCGAGACGTTAACTACCTTGATCGTTCAGATCCTGCGAGCATTGCAGGTGAGATCATTGGCGGTGCAGGCTCTAACGGCGGTGGTGGTTCAACGAACACTGGTTTATTTCTTGAGTTAGCTCTTCCTATTTTAGATAATCTTGATGTCGATTTAGCGATACGTCATGATGTTGCAGACTGGGAAATTGATGATGCGGCAGAAACAACTTATTCTGCACGTCTTGGTTATCGCCCAATAGATAGCCTGTTATTACGTGCCAGTTATGGCACAGGCTTTAAAGCTCCAGATCTAGACGATTTGTTTCTCGCCAGTTCACAAGGTGTAAACAATGGTGTCGACACTTTGTTATGTAACCAGCAAAAAGCGGCGGGCGGCTCTGATAGCACAGGTGATTGTGCGAAAACTGAGATTAACTCTCGTAGTGGTGGTAATCCAAATTTACAACCTGAAACGTCTACATCTTGGGGAGCAGGTTTTGTTTATGATATTACTGACGATTTATCGGTAACTGTTGATTACTGGAATTTAGCATTAGAAAATGTTGTTGGTTCTTTAGCGCTTCAAGAGATATTGGATGACGAAGCTGTTGGCCGTAATACTAACCTTGTTAATCGATATAACGGTAGAATCCGTGGTGATAAACGTGGTTATGTACAAACTAACTTGCAAAATCTAACAGAAGAGTCAGCCAGCGGTATCACGTGGGATCTTGCGTATTCGCACGAATTTAGTTTTGGTACATTAAAATCTGGCTTGCACGCTGAGCAATATTTGACTAGTAAAACTCAAGCATCAGCAGTTCAACCTTTGTGTGATTGGGTTAAAGATGATGCTACACGTAAGTGGAATGGTAATGCACATCTCGGCTTAACCACCGGAGATTGGACTAACACAATTAGCTTACGTTACTTACCTGGCTATGACCAATATAAGAAACGTGATACTGCTAATAAGAGCTGTGATTTAATCGGTGATGTGGTCAATGCAGATAAATCAACATCCTCTTTCCACCATGCAAGTTATACACAGTGGGATTGGGTCAGTACTTATAACTTAACAGGACACCAATCTGTCACCTTTGGTATTCGTAACATGTTTGATGCTCAACCAAGGTTTAGTCAGTGGGATGATTGGCCGTTTTATAACCAAAGCGTTTACAGTAATATCGGTCGCTTTGCTTATTTAGAGTATAGTCTCTCTTTGTAATGCTCTTAACATAAAGTACCAATTGAACACTTAGTGCTAACAAAGTGTTGAGTTTTATACTTAGACCAGCAATTCATGTTGCTGGTCTTTTTTATGTCATTTAAACATCATGAAATTTTCATAATATCTTACAAATAAGGTGTTTACGTTCTAGCTCTGTACACATCCAGTAGAATAATTAGCCTTTTTATTTTCCTCAACAATTTCTTATCTCATTACCTAAGCGTTGCCTTCTTTTACATTAGTACTGATCTAATCCCTGCAAGTTTTCTTTTTATTCTGATAAAGCACTTGAGCTTAAAGTCTTCAAGATTATGAATTTACTTAGTTATTTTTATTTACAATAAAATGTTAGATAACGAGTATAAAAATTGTGACGAGTAAGTGAGTACCGGTTATATCGAAAATCTAGGAGCTATCTTTATATTCCCATTTAAGAAAAGTGCGCTGACAAATAAAATAGGTTTACACTATAAAATTTTTAGTTAAGCTTCTGATATTGATGTATATTTTTACTCCCCCTATACATTTTACTTCACAGATTCTGTCACGATGAAATGATATTGCATGCGCTTCGGTCTAACACTGTTAATAGTATGTTATTTTTATGTTGAACTTGTGAGGGCCCGTATGTTTACGCATAAAACTCAAACTGAAATGCTTTACCCTATAACGCATATTGAAATCCTTTATCGTTGGTTGATGACTCAAGGTTATGATAAAAGTGAGATAGTTAAGAGCTCAGAGCTTGCCTCTGCACTGTTTGAAGATCGTGAGGAAAAAATATCTTTTATTGTATTACAAGACTTTATATTGCATAGCATGGAATTGACTGGCGATGAATGCTTAGGCCTTAAAATTGGTCGATTTATTGGTGAACAGTCATCAGGTCTTATTGGTTATGCTGTTAAATGTGCGCCAACGCTGGTAGAAGCATTAGACATTTTAGATAAATATTTTAGCTTGAGAAGTCCTTTGTATTCTCTTGAAACCAGTAGACAGAATGGCGATTATTATTTGTACTTTAAACCCGCTGCTGATTTTAATTCAGTAACCTTGTTTTTGAATTTAATGTTTCTAAGTGCAATCCTTTCATTATTAGAGCAAAGAGAACAGGGGCTTTTTGCTGTCAGAATGGCACAATTGATTTCAAGTAAACCTAAAAATTTGACCTGTGTTAATAGCCCGAAAATTAACCTATGTTTTAATGCATCGTCAAACTGCATTATTTTTAAGCGCGAGTATTTAGAGAATACGAGTTATCAATCGGATGTAAAGTCCTTGATAGAATTAGAAAAAATATTTGAAGATCAATTGCAGGCTTTACCAAAAGCCGATATCGTCAGTCAAATAAAGCGCCAACTAATCTTGAATGGGAATCAAAGTCCAGATCAAGAAAGTATCGCGAAAAACCTGGGACTATCGGCCAGAAGTTTTAGAAGGAAACTGGATGCGTTAGGCCTGAGTTATAAAGACATCGTTAACGAGCAAAGATCGGCTAAAGCGATTCGGTTACTGGCTAATACAGATCTTTGCCTTGACGAAATAGCAAAGAAAATGGGTTATAGCGATGTGGCTAACTTTAGAAGGGCTTTTACACATTGGACAGGCAAGGTTTTTAAAGATTATAGATCATGATATTTGGCTGAAAATGACTTTTATTGGCCACTTTAAACCCTAGTTAATCGAGCTGGATTATTTAGTATGGTTAATTAGCACACTGTGTGTTAGTTGCCCCACGGATAAGGTTGTCACCAACCCCAGTATTGGAATGCTAGGAGCATATTATGAAAAAAATGTCTGCATATAAAAATAAGATTTTAGTTTCTCTAACGTTAGGTTCTTCGTTTTTATTTTCAACACCTGTATTGGCGAATAACTTAGATTACATATTAGAACGACAGCTAAGGTATCATGGTGTTACCCCTGTCGTTGCACCGGACAAAAATCCTCCGGCTCTTGTTGAGCTTGGACGTAATTTGTTTTTTGATAAGGAGATCTCTGGCCGTCGTAATATGTCTTGTGCGACGTGTCACAGTGTGGGCTTTGGCACCGCTGACGCACAAAGTCAATCTCGAGGGCAGGGGGCCATTGGTTTAGGCCCTTACCGTCGTCAAGATGGCAATGCTTTTTTTCAGTTCTTACCTCGTAATACATTGAGTTTATGGAACAGAGGCGTGGCTGAATGGACAACCATGTTTTGGGATGGACGCTTAGAAGGCAGCGCTGAAACTGGATTTGTATCACCTGCAGGTGACGATATGCCACAAAACTTTTCAAGTGCTTTAGCGGCCTTTAGCATATTCCCAATCACGCCAGATGAGGAGATGCGCGGCTTTCCAGGGCAGTTAGATATCTTTGGTCAGCCTAATGAAATGGCGTTGCTGGAAAATGACGATTTCACTGAAATATGGCCGTTAGTGACAGCGAGGGTCACCGATCTTCCCGCGTACGATGGCATGTTGAAAAAGGCATTTCCAGGAACTCCTGAGAGTGCACTTGATATTACTCATATTAGTGAAGCGATAGGTGCGTTTATGAGTGATGAGTTTACCGCTTTAAATTCACCCTTTGATCGTTATCTCGAGGGAGATAGAAGTGCGTTATCGGATCAAGCTAAACGTGGCGCGTTGTTATTTTATGGACGTGCTAATTGCGCCAGCTGTCACAGTGGTGGGCTGCAAACGGATCTGGACTTCCATAATATTGCCGCCCCACAAGTTGGTACAGGCCGTGGAGAAGCTGCGCCTTTGGATTTAGGTCGAGGTGCGATTACAAATGATCCTGCAGATAACTTTAAGTTCCGAACTCCCTCATTACGCAACATTGAACTTGAAGCGCCTTATTTTCATAACGGGGCTTATGCGAAGTTAGAAGATGCGGTTCGTCATCATTTGAATCCATTAAAAGCGTTAAAAACTTATGATGCGACCCAAATTGAACCGGAGTTGTCAGGGTTATTTCAAAATGATCCTTTAACGTTAAGCCAGATATTTTTAAATATCTCGCCGGAGCTTAATGTACAAGGCGGTCAGTTGAGTGAGCGAGACATCCAAGACATTCTCAGTTTCCTTTCATCACTGACAGATCCGTCTTCCATTAACCGTAATGAAGCTGTTCCAGATAAAGTGCCAAGTGGGTTAAAACTGGCTAGCTAGGATCCACTGTAACCACCTAGTGCAGTATGTTATGAGTATTGCGCTATTGCTATAGTGTTAATAGTGATAAAAAAACCGAGTGCTGCTTATTATAGCACTCGGTTTTTTATATTAAGTAAATGTACTTATGTATGTGAGCTTAACGACGCGCTTTACTATTTAGCAAGTAAACCACGGCTACGGAGCAACGGCTCTATGCCCGCTTCTTTTCCACGGAACTGCTTATACAACAGCATCGGATCTTCACTGCCACCTTGTGATAAAACGGTGTTTTTAAAGGCGTCCGCAGTGGCTTTATCAAAAATACCATTCTCTTTAAACGCTTCAAATGCATCGGCGCCTAAGATATCAGACCACAGGTAGCTGTAATATCCTGCTGAATATCCACCAGAGAAAATGTGTGAAAAGTAAGTGCTGCGGTAACGCGGCGCGATTTCACTGATCAGCCCCATTTTATCAAGTGATTCAGCTTCAAATTTTGCTGCATCTTTGGGGGTGAAGTCAGTTACTGTATGCCAATCGAGATCAAGCTTAGTCGCTGCCATGTATTCTACTGTGGCAAAGCCTTGATTGAATTTACTGGCGGCTTGGATTTTTTGGACCAGTGCATTTGGGATCACTTTCCCTGTTTTATAGTGTTTGGCGAATTGGGCGAGGACTTCTGGCTGTGTCATCCAGTTTTCCATCACTTGTGATGGAAACTCAACATAGTCACGGGGAACAGAGGTGCCGGCCTGTGAACGGTATGTAACATCAGAAAGCATGCCGTGTAAGGCGTGACCAAATTCATGAAATAACGTACTTGCTTCGTCAAATGTAAGCAATGCTGGTTCATCACCAGCAGGGCGAGGGTAGTTCAACACGTTGACGATAATCGGCGTTGATTTGACGTCATTCATATTATATTGCTGACGGTAAGAGTTCATCCAAGCGCCGCCACGTTTGCTGTCACGGACATAGTAATCGCCCATGAAAATGGCCATTATTTTGCCATCGCTGTCGTAAACTTCCCAAGTGCGAACTTCATCGTGGTATTTAGGCAGATCGGTGCGCTCTTTTACGGTGATCCCGTATAAACGATTCGCAGTGTAAAATACGCCTTTGAGCGTATTTTCCAACGAAAAATAAGGGCGAGTTTGTTGCTCATTAAAGCTATATTTAGCGACACGGATCTTATCTGAGTAATACCACCAGTCCCAAGCGGCAAGTTTAAACTCGCCGCCTTCCGCATCAATGAGCGCTTGCATGTCACTGGCTTCAGCCTCAGCTTGTGCTAATGCAGCAGGCCAAACTTTATTAAGTAAACCGTACACATTTTCAGGTGTCTGTGCTGTGCGCTCTTCTAACACAAAGTGAGCATGGGTTTTGTAACCCAGCAGTTGTGCCCGCTCTGCACGCAAAGCTGAAATGTTAGCTAAGATTTTTTTGTTGTCGTTGGCGTTATTGTTATTGCCACGCTCGATATAGCCTTTGTAGATTTTTTCCCGCAGTTCACGACTGTCTGCATAAGTTAAAAAAGGCGTGACTGAAGGACGCGAGGTCGTAAACACCCATTTGCCGTCATGACCGCGTTTGGTCGCAGTGCTTGCCGCAACATTAATCACGTCGTCTGGCAAACCAGCAAGATCAGCTTTGTTATCGATAACTAATTCAAACGCGTTTGTTTCTGCTAATAAGTTGTCACCAAATTCTAAGCTTAATTTGCCAATTTGCTGGTTAAGTGAGCGCAGCTTGGTTTTGTCAAGATCGTTTAAGTTCGCGCCGCCGCGAGTGAAAGATTTATATGTATCTTCCAGTAATTTGGCTTGAGCGACACTTAATTTTAACGTGTCACGTTGGTTATAAACGGTTTTTACTTTTTGAAATAACGCATCATTAAGCAATAGATCATCACTGGCCGCTGATAACATTGGCGACACTTCTTTTGATGTCGCTTGTAATTGCTCGTTCGTGTCAGCGCCGGTGAGATTGTAAAAAACGCTAGCAACTTTCAGGGTCAGTTCACCTGAAAACTCCATTGCTTCAATGGTATTTGCAAATGTAGGCGCATCGGGGTTATCGATGATGGCCTGTATTTCTGCTTTATGTTGTGCAATACCGGCTTTAAAAGCGGGTAAATAGTGTTCAGGCTTTATGTTGGCAAAGTCTGGGATCTCAAAGGCGGTGTTATAAGGCTTAAAGAATGGATTGCTGGCATTGTTATCAATGATATGCTGGGCGAGCGCGTTGGGTGCTGTTGGTGCGGTGTGATTTACGTGACTGCATGCGCCAAGAGAAAAGGTGATTGCAATAGCGGCAACCAATGGTTTGAGGGTTAATCCCTTCATATTTGTGTATCCCCGAATATTTATTTTTAATTATCGCCGATGGCTTTGCATTGACGTTAACGGTATTAAATATCACGGTTAGTGGTGTTAAATCTATTATAAATAGGTATTGTTTGTAACAAATATTTCAATTGATGGTTTTTTTACCATTTTTTATGGAGCATTTGACTAACAGCTTAAAAGCTGTTGCTTTCGTGCTAACAAGAGTCAAACTATTTTGTGATATCCCTTAAAGCCTTCGGACGAGTTAGGTATAATCACTTTTTTAAATCACTAGTGTGTCTAACGCTCCGTATTGAGCTGTTAACAACGAGTTTGGCGGCATGTGATATGTTGCGTGTTAAGCCTTAATGTAAGTTTGGTAAATAATTAGATGACAGAAAAGCCGAAAGAAACCACCTCTTTGAATATTCTCGCATTAGATACCTGCACGGAGTCGTGTTCTGCAGCGTTAATGCATAATAAGCAGGTGTTTAGTGAGCAAGCTGATGCGCCGCGTGAACACAGCCAACGGTTATTGCCGATGGTAAGATCTGTATTATCACAAGCGGATGTGGATCTTGCTCATGTCGACTTAATTGCTTATGGACGCGGCCCTGGGAGCTTTACCGGCATTCGGATCTGTACCAGTATTACTCAAGGTTTAGCATTGGGGCAGTCGCTACCTGTCATCGGGATCTCCACTCTCGCCACGATGGCGCAAGCGGCAATAGCCAGCGGTGCCACACACGTGTTAGCAGCAATCGATGCGCGTATGGGTGAGGTTTACTGGGGACAGTTTATGGCGGTTGATGGCGTGGCGACCTTAGTCAATGAAGAGGTTGTCAGCGCACCAGAGGCTATCGTGCTAAGCTTGGAAGGTACCCATACTGTGACGGCTTGTGGCACCGGTTTTGATGCTTATCCTCAACTATTAGACATCGCTGGTGGCTTGTCGATTTGCCCAGCAGCAAAGTACCCGGATGCGAAATTTATGATGGTATTAGCACAGCGAGATCACGCGCTTGGACTGAGTACTGATGTTGACCAACTTGCCCCGGTTTATCTACGAGATACGGTGACTTGGAAAAAACTGCCGGGAAAATAACACGGTCAAACTGGCTCACAGTGCAATCTATTGATTAAGGACGGTTTGATGCATATAAACTCGAATCAACTTAACCTGCAAAGAATAGAGGTTAACCCGCCACCTGAATTGGCAAACACGGTCATTGCCTCTACTACGGTCGCCGAGCCAGTGGTTCATCCGTATGAAGATGTTTTTGTTGATCACCGAGAAGGCTCAACCATGTTGAGTTCGCGTCTCGGAGCACACCTTGAATACGAAACAAGCACGGGCGGACATCGTGGTGCTATTGCTGAATATTTGACAAATCAACATGCTGCCAAGCGTGAGGTTATTCAACAGATGGTTGGTATCGATACTTATGCTTAATGACCAACAGCAAGGGAGGCCGTTATCAGGCGTGCCCAGCCGAGGACGATTTTTTCTGGAGTTGTTAGTCGCTTTTTTGATCACTAAACTGCCGTTTGTCAGTGTGCCGTTTAAATGGCTAGAAAGCTACTTTCATGAGCTTTCACATGGGCTTGCGACACTCTTTACTGGTGGCGTAGTGAGCCATATACAGCTGTTTCCTAATGGTGCAGGACTATGTTTTAGTCAAGGAGGTTGGCCGTTAGTTATTGGTTTTTCAGGTTACTTTGGAGCCGCGTTATGGGGTCTTTTAATTTTTACTTGTGCGACATGGCCTAAAGGCATTCGTGTCAGTTTTGGTTTTTTAGGATCTGCAGTGGTATTAACGACTTTACTCTGGGCGCGTGATCTACTGACTATTGCTATTTTTATCTCTCTTGCACTGCTTTTTTTATTACCACTAAAACTTAAATTTAACCAATTTCTCGCGAGCAGTTTACGTATGATAGCCTTAATGGTGATCCTTAATGCTCTGGCAAGCCCTGTTGTTCTGTTTGGGCTTGAAGGACAAGGAGATGCCTATATGCTGGCACAAAATAGCTGGATCCCTGCGTGGATGTGGGTCCTTGTGTGGTTATCAACTAGCGTCATGATGCTGTTTTTATGTTGGCGTCGTGTCGATAGGCAAGCGGCTAAACTTGACAGCACAGGTGTATAACAAAGTGTAAATCTCTAATGCTAAGGCTTGGATTTTTCAGGAGAGCCTGCTAGGTTGATAGTGACCTACATACGGAGAAATACAATGAAAATTAACACACTAGCCGCCAGTCTTATTTTTACTGGGATGTTCAGCCTCACAGTAAGCTCCACTGCCAGTGCGCAACCAGATAACGGCCTTGCTTTAGATAACGCCGTCAATAGTGATTTTAGGCAAGGTAAAAATACCGCACGAGATCTTGAACGTCACCCTAAAGAAACCTTGAACTTTTTTGGTATTAAACCGACTGACACGGTTATTGAGCTATGGCCCGGTGGAGGGTGGTACGCTGAAATCCTAGCACCTTACCTTGCAGATAAAGGCCGCTATATTGGTGGGAATTTCGACACTAACCCTGAAGATGAAAAACAGCGTAATGGTTACCGTGCCAAAGTGGGTAAAAAGTTTGAGCAGTGGCTGGATCAAAATAAAGCGCAATTAGGTCAAGCCAGTAGTGTTACATTCGATCCTCCTAATAGTTATAAACTGGGTAAAGATAATAGTGCTGATGTGGTCGTGACTTTCAGAAATTTGCATAATTGGGCCATGAAAGATTACTTAGAGCCGGTGTTTGGGGCGGTATATAAAGTACTCAAACCGGGTGGGACATTTGGGGTTGTTGAGCACCGCGCTGAGCCTGGTATGGATGTGAGAACAGGTTATATGGATCAAACACAAATTATCAAACTCGCAGAAAAAATGGGGTTTGTTTTTGTGGCAAGTTCAGAGGTTAACGCAAACGCTAAAGACACTAAAGATCATCCTAAAGGGGTGTGGACATTACCTCCGCGTTTAGCATTGGGCGATCAAGATAAAGAAAAATACCTCTCGATTGGTGAAAGCGATAGAATGACGCTTAAATTTACAAAAAAATAAGCAGATTATATGGTTAACTCCTGTGGACACGAGATCACTATTGAACTTCCTCATATCACATTAGCGGCCAAACGCTGGGGATCACAGGACAAACCTTTAATATTGGCATTGCATGGTTGGTTAGACAATGCCGATAGTTTTCTTCCTTTAAGCCACTACTTAGTCGATTATCAGATCATTGCTATTGATTGGCCAGGGCATGGTTTATCTGAACATCGTCCAGGCCTGTATCCGTTACATTGGGTTGATTACCTTTATGACTTAGATTGCTTACTCAACACTTTTGGCAAAGCGCCGGTGATACTTTTGGGGCATTCACTCGGCGGGATTATTGCGTCGGCGTATACCGCGACCTTTCCTGAAAAAATAAGGCAGTTGATCTTAATTGAAGCCTTATCACCTTTACATGAAAAAGCCGCTAATATTAAACCGAGGTTGAGCCATAGTTTTAAATCACATCAAAAGGCGTTAAAGGCAAACCCCCAAAAAAAACCTGTTTATCGCGATTTTTCAGTGGCGGTCAATGCTAGGCATAAATTAACAGCGTTAGATGTGGCATGGTGCGAAGTTATCACTCAGCGTAATATGAAAAAGTGCGACAGTGGCGTATGCTGGCGCAGTGATCCTCGTTTAAAGTTAGACTCCCCTTTAAGACTAACATTTGAGCAAGTTGACGCTCTGATGGATCGACACAAGGTTGAAACCTTATTGTTATTAGGCAAACAAGGTTTCTCACAATTAAGCACTGCAATCCCGATGGCGCATCGATGGTTTGAACAACTCAAGGTTGAGACGCTTGAAGGCGATCATCACTTGCATATGGGCAATGCAGCATTGGTTGCGAGGCATATACGTCAATTCCTCAAGGCTAACGATAAGGGGCTAGGCTTTTAGTTACATTTGTGTGATGATATTCACAAATTAAACGCTTGTATGAATTTCAAGCGTTTTTATAAATAGAATATAAAATTTGACAGTGTTTAGCTTGTGGATTGGCAAGCTGCAAACGACCGTTGAGGTATTGTTTCCCGTGGGGAAGATATTAGGAGATTTTAGTGGATCAACTTTGGATTAATAACCTACCAGATGATGTACCTGCGCAAATAGATGTTGAGCAATACGCTTCACTGGTCGATTTATTTGAGAGATCAGTTGCTCAATATGCAGATCAACCAGCGTTTGTTAATATGGGGGCTGTATTAACTTACCGTAAATTAGAAGAGCGAAGTCGAGCGTTTGCGGCTTATTTACAAAATGAGCTAAAGCTGAATAAAGGCGATCGGGTTGCCATTATGATGCCTAATTTATTGCAGTATCCTATCGCGTTATTTGGTGTATTACGTGCTGGTATGGTCGTGGTGAATGTCAACCCACTTTACACCCCAAGAGAACTGAAACACCAATTGACCGATTCGGGCGCTAAGGCGATTGTTGTTGTCTCTAATTTTGCTCATACATTAGATAAAGTCGTGGCGGAAACCCCAATTGAGAGCGTAATTTTAACTGGACTTGGCGATCTGCTTAGTGCACCTAAACGCACAGTTGTGAACTTTGTTGTTAAGTACATCAAAAAAATGGTGCCTAAATATCACCTACCACATGCTATTTCAATGCGTAAAGCCTTATCAAAAGGGCGGCGTTTACAGTACGTTAAACCCGTTGTTAAAAAAGAAGATCTAGCTTTTCTGCAATATACCGGTGGAACAACTGGGGTCTCCAAAGGCGCGATGCTTAGCCACGGAAATGTAGTCAGTAATTTGTTACAGGCAGATGCAGCCTATGGCTCACTGCTGGCCAATGGTAAAGAATTTGTGGTGACCGCTTTACCGCTTTACCATATTTTTGCGCTAACGGTTAACTGCTTGCTGTTTTTACATAAAGGTGCCAATAATCTGTTAATTACGAACCCGAGAGATCTGCCAGCCTTTATCAGTGAGTTAGAAAAACATCCATTTACAGCACTGACAGGAGTTAATACATTATTTAACGCCCTCGTGAACTCTGAAGATTTTCAAAAGCTTGATTTTTCAGATCTGAAACTGTCAATCGGGGGCGGTATGGCAGTCCAACGTGCAGTGGCCGATAAATGGCAAGGGATCACAAAAACCCGTTTGCTAGAAGGTTATGGGCTCACAGAGGCTTCGCCGTTAGTGACGTGTTGCCCTTATGACTTAGCCGGTTACAACGGTTCGATCGGTTTTCCGGTGTCTAATACCGATATTCAAGTACGCGATGAGGCAGGAAAAGTACTAGCACAAGGCGAAACCGGAGAGCTGTATGCTAAAGGGCCACAGGTGATGCAAGGATACTGGAACCGGCCAGAAGAGACCGAGAATGTTATCGATCCAGAGGGCTATCTTGCGACCGGTGATATTGGCTATATGGATGAAAAAGGCTTTTTCTTCATTGTTGATCGTAAAAAAGACATGATTTTAGTGTCAGGTTTTAATGTTTTCCCAAATGAAGTCGAAGATGTCGTCGCGCTTCATCCTAAAGTGGTCGAAGTTGCTGCGGTGGGTGTTCCCCATGAGATCTCAGGTGAATTAGTTAAAGTGTTTGTTGTGGCGAGTGATCCAGCGTTAACAGCAGAAGATGTGATTAAACATTGTCGTCAACATTTGACGGGATATAAAATCCCTAAACTGGTAGAATTTAGGGATGAACTCCCTAAGACGAACGTGGGTAAAATACTGCGTCGTGAATTGAGAGATGAAGCAAAAAGTGATCAATAAGCTCGA
>JAOIUG010000002.1 GCA_028223395.1 Shewanella sp. | reverse complement strand
TTGAGCATTGAACAAGGAGGTCGACATGCCACGTCCTAGACGACCCCTCATTAGCATCGAGATCTTTATTTGGTAAGAAGGCCCTATTATCACTGCCGCAGCCGTGTTGTTCGGCGCGCACGCTATCGAAATAAAAAGTGTGTGGTGATAAATTCACGGGTAAGAATTACGACCATCACACTTTGAAGTCGCAAGCGTTACTTGATGAAGCCGCAGTCCTTGCTTGTATGACTTACGCTGAGCTCAATCCTATTCGAGCTAAGATGGCTGATACACCAAAGCAATCAGACTTCACTATGCCACTTCACTAGCCTCACATTAAGAGTCCAAGCCGCACTTAAAGGTGAGCAGCCCAAGCAGCTATTATCCAATTCCGCGCCTACTACTTCATCAACACCCCCAACAATACCGATGTTTTTACTCAACATTTAACGTTTATCAGCGTTTTCTTATCTAGCACTTCTCAAGTTCAAGCTTTAGTCGAGGCTCAGCATTGCCTGCCAACATGAATGTTGCTATGTTACTGATTAACAATGGCTGACTATATGATTATTGAGATAGAAAGGACTTACTATGTACAAAGGTTTTGCAATGGCATTTGCCATATTCATTTTAACGGGCTGTGTTTCTCCAATTCCGTTACACGAACAGACACCCTCGCCAGAATATAAAAACGAGCAACCTATTCTAATTAGCGTGATTGATAACCGAAAAAAGGTGAAAGAAGGTAAACCAGAAACCTTTGTTGGCCGTGCACATGCAACGTTTGGGATCCCCGTTGACTGGAGTGTTGAGCAGATACTCGCAACGGATAAAGGTGACAAAGAGTTAACCTTAACTCAGTGGTTGCAAAAAAGAATTGTAAAAGGCCTAACTGAAAAAGGTTGGCAGGTGACTCCTGTAGATTTTAAAACCGTGCCTACTGAAACTATTGCGAGCTACACGCTCACAGAGCAAGAATCGCAACAGCTTTTAGTGCTCGACTTACAGGAATGGTTTTTTAGCATCAACTTAAACTGGGTATCTTCCTTTAATTTTGATACTGATGTTGATACCTATTTATTTGATAAAAACGCTGGCTTAACCTATCAAAAAAGCACTCAAGAAAGAGATGTGATAGAAGAACAAGGAAGTGAGTCTCCACAAAACAACATTCTTCGCGCTTATCATGATCAGTTATTGCAGCTCCTTTCTGATCCTGCATTAAAGGCTCAAATTCAACAAAAGAGCCAAACTAAAGTTGCGGATACTTCAACAACGCTTTGAAGTCACTGAAAGTAAAGTCGCTACCGGCCTCATTTTCAGTCTAGTTAAGGCAATGAGGCTGGTTTTTCAGTAACAAGCTTTAAATTCAATCTATGATTGATAAACCAAAAGCAATAAATAGTAGAGACGTTTAATACTCGAGCCCTCCCAAGAAACTAATCAACCTCTTACAAATTGTTCCGTCCGAATCCGCCTACCAAGCTATATTGCTACTGTTTCAGACGTTATACTGAGCAAACATTAACGAGCTCAAGCTACTAAACAAAAATGTGGAAATCTGCTGCAAATATGATTGAGATTGAATATTCAATTGGTGAAATAAAAACCTTAATGTTGGTAAACCCCGAGCATACATTTTTTCTCAGCACACAAAGCTGGATAAAAGCCAAAGAGCTCAAAGCAGGCATAACGATATTGGCAAAAAATGGCGATACTGCTGAAGTTACCAACATCAAAGTGATTGAAGGGCAATACCAATGCCGCGACTTAATGGTCAGCCACAACCACCACTATTTCATATCCGCACAAAGTCAGTCACTTGGCGCAGTATATACCGATACGTTACCCAGTAACGAGCTTGAACGAGTGGCGTACCTGTTAGCAGATAAACCTTCTCACTTTGCAGATGGCAAGCCCACAGGAGATCACAGTGGACCATGGGCCGCTGCTTGTTACTTTGATCATGCGGTGGGTCAAAAGATCATCGCATGGGGTCGAGCCAACGATTTAATGTGCGCAGAAGATGCGGCGGTGAGCAATTTACGTTTAAAACTTGGCGATTCAACCTCGCTACATCAGGGCAATGTCAACATTTCCCACGCCTACATAAGGAAGTACACCAAGAAAGGTCGGTTCGTGAATACTATGAGCCCCTGTCAACATTGCCGAGATAACTATGGCGATGCGCTGAATGATAGCTCATTAGGTACCAGCGATATTATTAAGAGCCACAGAGATAGCCTGCCCTCGCTCCCTGATTAGGCCCTTTGGGATCATTCGAACAGAAACTAAGCTCGAAAGATCAACAGCCCCTAGTACTTTCTAACCCTGACAATAAAAAAGGGCTATGCTCACGCATACCCCTTTATTTTGCTTTAATCGATTACAGCGAGATACACTCTGCTATTAACATTTACTTACCTTCAATTACCGCTTTAATACTATTAAGCATTGAACGGTCGGTACGCGACTTCTTAAGCTTTCGAACACTCTCTTTTAATGATGCATCTGATAGACGAGTGAAAATGCCGTTGTACTCTTTCTCTGCGATTTCGTCATCGGTGTCGGCCATCTCGGCAATGTCCTGAGCGACTCTACTCAACTGAAACCATGCATTGGCAATATAAAAACCGTGAAAATCTTCTTTTGGAAGCAACGCTTTTGCGCTAGCAGGTAATGCATCCCAACCACTATTGAATTTAAGATCGGTATCTTCAATTAATTCATTACAAAGATTAGCGTAAGCTTCCAGTAAATTTTCTGGGATCTGATCCATCGGCATAACGGTATTACATACATTTAAAGCCACCAGTTCTGCACGAGCACGGTAATCTGCATTAATTTCTGTCATGTTTAGCTCTCAATTACAATTTATCGACGCCCAGAGTCATCTGAGCGCTCATTTAACACTACAAGTGAGCAGGTGTTATACAGATCTGTTCACTGAAAAGCAAAACGGATCATTTTTAGGATAAACACTCATGCGTTCGCTACAAAAGCTCTTCTTGAACCGTTACAAGTTAGCTAAACTCAAACTAAACTCAAACTAAACTCAAACTAAACTCGAGCTAAATTAGAGCAGGCATCCTGCTTTTTCGGGTGAAGATTACAGCTCAGCTGCAAATACTGTTATTATTAGCGGTCAATGTCTAATGCTTGTAGATCTATGCCCAATTCAGAGCTTGTTCCTATAACCCAGTTATCGCCCGCAACACTACGTCAACTGGCTGAGCAAATAAAAATTTGGGGGCAAGCGCTTGGCTTTGCGCAAATTGGCATTTGCGACACAGATCTCACCGCTGAGGAGCCTAAGTTACAGCAGTGGTTAGATAATAATTATCACGGTGAGATGAGTTACATGGCTAACCACGGCATGATGCGCGCCAGACCTGAAGAGCTGCTTCCGGGAACGCAGCGCGTGATCTGCGCCAGAATGAATTATCTGCCTCCTAATGCCGGCTTTGCAACTAACTTAAAAGATCCTAATTTAGCGTATATTTCACGTTATGCGGGTGGGCGAGATTATCATAAGATGATCCGTAATCGCCTAAAGAAATTAGGTGATAAAATAGAAGCCGAATTAAAAGAATTAGGCTTTAGCCAACCTCATTCGCGTCCTTTTGTTGACTCCGCTCCCGTGTTAGAGCGACCTCTAGCTGATAAAGCCGGGCTTGGTTGGACCGGAAAGCACAGCTTATTGCTTAATGCGGATGCCGGTAGTTGGTTTTTTTTAGGGGAGCTATTGATCGATCTCCCTCTGCCTGTTGATGTGCCTGTTAAAGCAGATTGCAATACCTGTGTTGCCTGCATCAAATCTTGCCCTACCAATGCGATTGTCGAGCCTTATGTTGTCGATGGGCGTCGCTGTATCTCTTACCTTACGATTGAACTTCAAGGCGCCATTCCTGTTGAGTTTCGCCAAGCAATTGGCAACCGCATCTATGGCTGTGATGACTGCCAACTGGTTTGCCCGGTTAATAGCCAAGCGCCTATCACTCATGAGGATGACTTTCATACCCGCGAGCCATTACTGCAACCCAAGTTGCTGTCTTTATTCGCATGGAGTGAAAAGGAGTTCTTGAAATTGACTGAAGGCAGTGCTATTCGCCGTATTGGCCACAAACGCTGGTTACGCAATATCGCTATAGCCCTTGGAAATGCCCCAACAAACACGTCGATTATTGCAGCGCTAGAATCTAGAAAGCACTCTGATGAAGTTGACGAGATGGTGATTGAACATATCGACTGGGCACTTGAACAACAACACGCTAAACAAGCCGAGCTTAGCCGTAAAACTCAGCGAGTGATCCGCACTGTAGAAAAGGGCTTAGCACGTGACGCCTAAGCCATTTTAACCTTATTGTTAATCGATTTAGCAAAACGATTATTTAGGATTGAGTGTAAAGCCCACTTTTACTGTTACCTGCCAATGAGCAATCATTCCCTCTTCTAAATGCCCTCGAGTGTCGGTTACCTGAAACCACCTTAAATGCTGCAGTGATTCATTGGCGGCAGCGATAGCATTTTTAATCGCTTCATCAGAGCTAATAGGCGAAGAACCAGTAAGCTCAATAATCTTGTAAGTATGACTCATAACAAGCTCCAGCAGGGTAAACACAATTGTGTTTACCAGTATAGAACACCAGCCAGAGAGAAGTTTTTTGCAATCTCAGATAAAATAGCCTTGAGTTTAGCCACGCCACTAAAATGAAAAGGTAACCCATTCGGTTACCTTTTCGTTAACATATATTCGACTTAAGCTAGTAACATCCGCCACCACATCCCCGGCAAGCTAGTAAAGCCGCTGGTATAGAATTGCAGTTGGCCATTTTTAATCACCATCAATGTTGGCGTCACGTTAACTGACCAATGATGCGACAGTTGCCCTTTCTCATCGTTAATCACTGCAAAGTCATACTGCTTGTGCTTCAAATATTGACTCAGTTTTTCATTTGCACCGGAGTGCATCGCCACAGTAACCACCGAGTATTGGCTTGCCATGATATCCACCGATGGACTAACAAAGCTGCATACAGGGCACCATGTTCCCCAAAAATAAACCAACACAGGCTCTTGATAGCTCATCGCGAGAATATCAACGCTATTGCCATTGAGCGTGACAGCTTGTAAGTCTGGCAGATTGTCAGTTGGGATGTCTCGACTACGCCACAGATCAAGCGCAACTGAAAACAAAGTGAATACCACTAACATCTGCATCAGTTGTTTTGCCCAGTTTAACATTCTGGCTAGCATTGGCTTTGAAGGTACTTTTTTATCCACACTCTTACTCCTTTAGCGCACTCAAAGCGGCTTTTCAAACGATTAAAATGGGACTCATCCCACAATAACTAATGCCTTCAATAACAGGGCACTCATTAATGTCGCTGCTAGCGAATAAGCGCTTTAAGCAAATCCATTACAATTGAGCTGACGCTTGATTGATTGCATCCATCACTTGTTTTGATGTCAAGATGACCGGCAATTCAATCCCATCAGGCGCATTTGGCCCATAAACCACATTAAACGGCACTCCAAAGCGATGGTGACTTTGCAAATAATCAGTTATCGCTGCAGAGGGTGTAGTCCAGTCACCGATGACAAGATCGATATCAGCTTGCTTTAAGCGGCTGTACACTGGATCTTGTAAGATGACACCGACTTTGTTGGCTTTACAGGTAATGCACCAATCCGCAGTCACATCAACAAACACGGTTTGTCCTTTAGCGACGCGAGCCTGAATGTCAGTTTGCTGCAATGGTGTCCATTTAAGATCCGTTGGTAGCGGGCTAGCCCATCTATCTGAAGTCGCAAATGCGGTTACAGCACTGAGTACAATGCTAATACTTATGGTGGCGATAACAGCAGCAAAGCCATGTACTTTTGCCATAAAAACAACAAACAGCAAGATCAGTAGCCCAGCCACTACCCAGAGCGTACCTGCCGCGACAAAATTGGCTAATAAACTGATGAGCCATAGGCTAGTAAGCAGTAACATACCGGCGAAGATCACTTTGACGATATTCATCCAGCGTCCCGGTTTTGGAAGATAGCTTGCTAACTGAGGAGCAGTCGCCACCAGCAACCATGGCAGCGCCATTCCAACCGCTAAAGCAGTAAAAATCACAAACAGAGTTAGTGTGTCAGCCCCCATTGCAAAGGCCACAGCGGTGCCTAAAAACGGTGCACTACAAGGCGTCGCTAATAGTGTGGCAAACATCCCTTGTAAGAAGTGACCACGGGTGTCGTTGCCGCCGCTGATCGCAAGTTTAGTTTGCAAACTGGCAGGCAGGTTTATCTCAAACGCACCTAACATGTTTAACGCAAACACCGATGTCACTATCGCCATAAAGCCGATAAACCAAGGGTTCTGGAACTGTACGCCCCAGCCAATGGCTTGGCCTGTGAGCTTAAGGCTCATTATGAACGCCGCCAATAACCAAAATGAAACCAAGATCCCTAATGCAGAGGCTAAAAACTGCTGTCTTACTTGCGCTTTATTCAGTTCTGGCGCTGCCACGACTGTACTTAATTTCATGCCTAAAACAGGTAACACACAAGGCATTACGTTGAGAATTAACCCGCCGAGTAAAGCTATCAGCATCATGGCCCATAGTGGCGAGCGGCTGCTGACAATATCGGTTGCTGTCACAACAGAGCGATATTCAATGGCGTTGTCAGCTTCAATGACGGTCACATTTAAGTTTTTACCGATAACATCAGTTTCACCTAACCAGCTTTTACCATCAAATACAGCGTTAAGCTGTTTATTGCCTTGCTCATCTTTGTTTGTCTCAATACGCTTAAGCTTAAAACTGACATCAGGCTCTCCATCAATAATCACTTGTGGATAGTGCCAGTTGCCCTCATTAAGTCGCACTTGTAGTTGCTGCTTGGCATTATCCCAACCGAGGTTAATGTCAGCCGATACTTTACGTTGTGGAACGCTAACTTTGGCCTTGTTATAAGCAAACATCGCTCCAGGATCTGCAGTCATGGTTTTAAGGTCAATATCGAGATTGATATCGTAATCGGTTAACACACAGATATTGGTACAACTAGATAAAGTCAGTAGCCCTTTAAGCTTTAATGGCTGATTAATATCTTTAACCTTCACCAGCATCGGGAAAACCACATCATGCTTATAACCAAATGTCTGCAAGCCTAGCAGCGAAAAGGTATCTGGCGCAGGCCAATCCCAACTGACATCGGCAAGATTACCTGATTTATCCCATTTTATACTGGGCGCAACGCCGGCCTCTCCCGGGCTACGCCAGTAGGTTTTCCAGTCACCATCGAGTTTAACTTCTAACACTGCTGGTAATGTTTGATTGGCGGCATCAAGCTCGCCAGTGAGCATAAATTTGGCTGTTACTGGTGGGTGGTTTGGATTCTCAATCCAGCCAGTCGATTGGGCCAAAGCAGAGCTAGACAATAGCAAGCTCAGTATAAGCAAACAGTGTTTAATGATTTTCAATTTCGTCTCCGCAGCAATATAGAACTTGGGGCTAAAAAGCGTTACTCCCTCGCAGAACAGCTCAAGTTAACGATAAGTATCTAGCGTTATATACATAAGCGAGGTTATTGTTGAAAACGACAAAAACGCAGATGTATTCGCCTGGGCTTTGGCAAGACGGGGAAGTCAAACATGCGAGATAGTTGACGAAAAGCAATCGGTAACATCGGCGTAAAAAATAGCAGTAACAGTACGAGATTTAAATTGGGTTGGTCCATACAAACCCTGAGTGATTTTTCAGACAGCTCACACGAGGGTATGCTTAATTCCTTTAAGGACTGAAGCTCTGTGTGAGTCTGGAAATTTAATAGCGGTATTTCTTTGCTAATAAGCTGACTAACACTGCGCAATACCTCGCTGTTTAGCATCAAACACAAGATCACCAGCACGGTAAAAAGCATGACGATTAACGCTCTAGTGTTCGTTGTTTTGCAAAAAAGGCGGATAACGTGCTCCAAGTATATTATTGGTAAGCGGCATTAAGCTGCAATTAAAGCATAAGACCGAGTTTTAGCAGGTTTAGTTCATCACTTGATAAAAATATATTGGCGCGCCAGCTGGTATGGAGAAATAATGTTCTTCGTCGGCATTTATCGTCTAAATAGTGGTCTGTCGCATCCGCACTGAATGCATACTGTTTCAGCACTACAGCACTCAACATGCTATCGCGATGAATCGATTTATTACCGATAATAGCAAAGATGTGTTCAATCCCGAGCAGATAAAATGACAAAGTTTAATCGGCAAAATGGGCGCGGCTCAGCAAGACGGCTGAAAGAATTGAAATTGACAGCTGGCACTGCTGAGCTATTAGCTGGCTTTTATGGATCGAGTGTTGGTAACCGGCTGCCCGCTCTTTATGAGTTAGCTATGAGTGAGTTATGTCTAGCCTTTGATAAGCTGGCTGATAACAGCAAAAAAGGCACTTATAAAGTGCCTTTTTATTCTGGATCAACTCGCTAATTTCAACAGGTTATCTTGGCCAGCGGCCTATGGTGCAACGATCATTACTGCCAAAATCTCGCACTGTTGCGACGTTTTCATAACCCAGTTCAATGAGCTTTTCACGTAATTCAATCGCTTGTTGGTAACCGTGCTCAAGCAGTATATAACCACCTGGCGCTAAATAATCACGTGCACAATCAGCAATATGAAACAGATCCGCAAACCCTTTCAACGGTGCGGTGAGCGCACTTTGCGGCTCAAAACGCACATCACCTTGAGACAGATGCTCATCAGCTTCATCGATATAAGGCGGGTTAGACACAATTAAATTAAAATCGTAGCACTCTACTGCATCAAACCAGTCACTTTGGAACACATCAACATGCTCCAGTTGGAGGTTGCTGCGGTTTTCAATCGCAAGTAAAACCGCTTCTTCAACGTTATCAATTGCACATACTTGCCACTGGCGGCGTTCATGCGCTAATGATAATGCGATTGCTCCGGTTCCTGTGCCCAGATCTAACACCCGCGCATTTTCAGCTAAAGGTAGGTTGAGCGCAGTTTCCACTAAAATCTCTGTATCAGGACGTGGGATCAAAGTGGCTGGATTCACTCTAAAGGACAGCGACCAAAACTCTCTCTCGCCCACAATGTGCGCAATGGGGTTGCCATTTAAGCGCTTAGAGAGTAATTTTTTAAACGCTGAAAAATGCTCAAAAGTTAACACCTTCTCGGGCCAAGTATAAAGGTAACTACGAGGCTTATCGATAATGTGCAACAGCATCACTTCAGCGTCTAGCATCGCTGAATCAGAGACAGTCTCTAGCTGTGAAGAGGCCCAATTAAGGGCCTCAGATATAGTCAATTGCAAGGAATGTCCTTATTCATAAAAAGCGTTAGCACGTCATTGAACTGTCGAATTAGCCTTCACCGAGCGCAGCTAACATATCTGCTTGGCTTTCTTGAATAAGAGGCTCAATCACCACATCAATATCGCCTTCCATAAATTCGCCTAAGCGATATAAGGTAAGGTTTATACGGTGCTCACTCACGCGACCTTGAGGGAAGTTGTAAGTGCGAATACGTTCTGAACGATCGCCACTACTGACAAGGTTACGTCGTGTACTGTCTTCTTCGCTGCGACGCTTTTCGTCTTCAACAGCTTGAATGCGAGCCGAAAGAACGCTCATCGCTTGGGCACGGTTTTTATGTTGTGAGCGCTGATCTTGACACTCAACAACAATACCGGTTGGAATGTGAGTAATACGAATCGCAGAATCGGTTTTGTTGACGTGCTGCCCACCCGCACCGGATGCTCTAAAAGTGTCCACTTTTAAGTCTGCTTTATTAATCTCAATCGCTTCTGCTTCAGGGATCTCTGGTAAAACAATCACTGTACAAGCTGAAGTATGCACTCGGCCTTGAGATTCTGTTTCTGGTACACGTTGCACGCGATGCCCACCAGATTCGAATTTCAGTTTACCGTAAACACCTTCGCCACTGATTTTAGCGATCACTTCTTTAAAGCCGCCATGCTCACCTTCGTTGGTGTTCATCACTTCTATTTGCCAGCGGTTGCTTTCAGCATACTTGCTGTACATACGGAATAGATCGCCTGCAAAAATAGCCGCTTCATCGCCACCTGCGCCAGCGCGAATTTCGATAAAACAGTTATTATCATCATTAGGATCTTTGGGAAGTAGTAGAATTTGTAGCTCAGACTCTAATGTGTCTATTGTCTCTTTAGCCGCTTTATACTCTTCTTGCGCCATATCTTTGAGTTCTGCGTCATCTTCTTCCATCATCTCTTTAGCAGACTCAAGATCTTCTTCCGCTTGCTGAAAAGATTTAAAAGCTTTAACAACGTCTTCAAGTTGCGCATATTCTTTAGACAAGGCACGAAAACGCTCTTGATCAGCAATAATGCCTGCATCACTCAGTAGCGCCAATACTTCTTCATTACGTTCAAGCAAGCCTTCAAGCTTGCGAATTACACTGTCCTTCATTAAAACGCTAACCTTAGTCTTTATCTAGTCCGAGCATGGTTCTTAATTGTCCAAGTGAATTTAAATCACCCTGGCGACTGGCTGCAGTCAACGCTTGAGTCGGTGCGTGGATCAGTTTATTGGTCAATTTATTGGCCAGTTCCAGCAATATTTGTTCACTATCACCGCCCTGGGCCAGCTTATTTACCGCCCGCTCCACCAGCTCATCTTTTATCGCCATACTTTGAGTGCGATATTCACGGATACTGTCAACCGACTCTAACGAGCGGATCCACTCCATAAATAGATAAGCTTGATCCTCTGCAATTAATTCAGCTTGCTCGGCAGCTTCTCTTCGAGAAGCCATATTCTGTTCAATAATGCTTTGCAGGTCATCAACGGTATAAAGAAACGCATCATCAAGATCCGCAACTTCAGCCTCTATATCTCGAGGAACCGCTATATCTACCAATAACATAGGTTGATGACGACGCTGCTTCAGCGCTTTTTCTACCATGCCTTTACCAAGGATCGGTAACGGGCTTGCGGTAGAGGATATCACGATATCGGCCTGAGGGAGAAAATCAGGGATCTGTTGCAGTGTCATCGCCGTAGCGCCAAACTCTGCACACATGGTTTCAGCACGTGCAATAGTTCGATTGGCCACCATCATGGTCGTCACGCCGTTGTCTTTTAAATGACGTGCCACTAGCTCAATGGTTTCCCCTGCGCCAACCAGTAATACTTTGGTTGCACTTAACGACGAGAAGATGTGCTTTGCCATGCTGACGGCGGCAAATGCGACCGATACCGCTGCCGCGCCTATCTCGGTTTCAGTGCGAATTTTTTTCGCCACTGAAAAGGTGTTTTGAAATAAGCGATCCATCGTCGCGGCAACCGTGCCAGCCTCTTTCGCTTTGGCAAAAGATTGTTTTACTTGCCCTAAAATCTGTGGTTCGCCCAAAATCAGTGAATCGAGTCCTGCGGAAACACGCATAAGGTGCTTGACTGCTTCTTGATCGTTAAACTGATATAAACACGGCTCTACATCGGCATGAGACAGTTGGTGGTAATCTTCTAACCAGCGGACAATCTCAGACGCTTTACCGTTATTACAGTAAAGTTCCGTCCGATTACACGTCGAGATGATGACCGCCTCACCTGACTGAGTGCATGATGCAAGGCTTTTCATTGCTTCATGGATCTTTCCGGGATCGAACGCGACTTTCTCACGTAGATTAACCGTGGCCGTTTTATGGTTTATTCCGATTGCTACAAGGCTCATTTGACTCGTTCTGGACTCTTGGGCATCTTATTTATTGTTGCCATTCTACTGAATTGGCTTTGCTAAAAACAGAATATGCTTAACAAAACCGAATAATAATCTCTACTGTGGCTCATTTATTTTCATTAGCGACACTTTTTAAGCTATATCTATCCTCGTTTAAGTGCACATGTAAACGATAACGTGAAATGACACGCTAACAATGTGTTTTCAACCAACCGATGACGTTCAAGTGCTAATGGATAAATGTCGTAAAATCGCGCTTTTTTACACAAGAGCATTGGTAATTTCTCTACCCCCTCGTATTATAAGGGCTCTTTGTATCAGTAATAGACAAATAATTTGAGCTTCTTTACAAAAAAAAACTACGCGTGGACCATACTGAGCTTGATACTGATCAGCGGTTGCTCGAGCACCATACCGAACAGTTTGACGCCGATCTCTGTTGCCCAAGTCGAACAAGCAAAAGCATGGGAACTTCAAGGTAAACTGGCAGTTCGTACCCCCGATGATAAGTTCAGCACTAACCTGTATTGGTTACACACCACAGATACTGATGAACTCACTCTAACAACCATGCTCGGCACAAACGTACTGACTTTGCACTCTACCCCAAATGAAGCTGTATTAACACTTGATGGTAAAACCTACACCGATGCCGATGCACAGCGCTTACTTGCTCGGGTAACGGGCTGGAATATTCCCATCGATGCGTTACCGCTATGGATCACAGGGCAACTTAGGCGTAGCGATCAAATCCTTAGCCAAGATCAACAAGCACGCCCGCAACAGGTGATAAGTTCTGCCCAGCAATCCGCTTGGCAACTCAATTTTAAGCATTGGCAGCGACAAAGCCAAGTCGAGATCCCAAGACTGCTTGAAATCAAACGCGATGGAATTAACATTAAAATTCAAGTCAACCAGTGGCAAGCCCTCGCTAGTCCATCATCAAATTTAACAGAGTCAACCCAATGACAACTCCCCTTTCGTTAGGCTGGCCCGCGCCGGCTAAGCTCAATCTCTTTTTACATATTAATGCCCAACGACAAGATGGCTATCATGAGTTACAAACCTTATTTCAGTTTGTCGATTACTGTGATTACCTCGACTTTAAAACGACCTGCGAACCTACGTTAAAATTACACTCAAACATCTCTTCTGTTGTTGCTGACAGCGATAACTTAATTCTGAAAGCCGCAAAATCCTTACAGGACTACACACAATGTCAACAAGGTGCTGAAATTTGGCTCGATAAGCGCTTGCCAATGGGAGGCGGTTTAGGAGGAGGTTCTTCAAATGCCGCCACCACATTGGTGGCACTTAACGCTTTGTGGAACACTGGATTGTCCTCACAAGAACTGGCAAAAATAGGCTTATCGCTTGGGGCTGATGTCCCTGTTTTTATTAATGGTTTTTCAGTTTTCGCTGAGGGTGTAGGAGAAAAATTTAAACCCGTTGACATCGAACAGCCCTGGTATCTTGTCTTGGTCCCACAGGTGCATGTTTCAACGGCTAAAATCTTTAACGACCCCGATTTACCTAGAGATACACCCAAGTTAACTCTGGACACATTGATGCGTAATCCTTGGACAAATGACTGCCAAGATCTTGTTGTTAAACGCTACCCTCAAGTTGCAAAAACCTTAACGTGGCTGCTAGAATATGCGCCGTCCAGAATGACCGGAACCGGAGCCTGTGTTTTTGGTCAATTCGAACAGCAGCAGCAAGCCCAAGCCGTGTTGGATAAACTGCCAACATCAATGCAAGGTTTTGTTGCCAAAGGGGCAAATAAATCGCCATTAATGCTGAGATTAGCTCAGTGTTAACTCTAACTGGGATGCTTTTTTTGACTCCCAGCCACTATCATGAAGCATACGCCTGAGGTTCATACAGTGCCTGACATTAAACTTTTTGCCGGTAACGCAACACCTAGTCTCGCTAAGAAGATAGCAGAACGTCTATTTTGTAAACTTGGAGACGCTGAGGTAGGCGTTTTCAGTGACGGCGAAATCAGTGTCCAGATTAATGAAAATGTACGTGGTGCGGATGTGTTCATCATTCAATCTACTTGCGCGCCAACTAACGATAACTTAATGGAATTGATCGTCATGGTCGATGCGCTTCGTCGTGCATCTGCTGGCCGTATTACCGCTGTCATTCCTTACTTCGGTTATGCACGTCAAGACCGCCGTGTGCGCAGTGCTCGTGTTCCTATTACCGCAAAAGTGGTTGCCGATTTCCTTTCAAGTGTTGGTGTTGACCGTGTATTAACCTGTGATCTGCATGCTGAGCAAATCCAAGGTTTCTTTGATGTGCCTGTTGATAACGTCTTTGGTAGCCCTGTGTTACTTGAAGACATGCTCGCTAAAAATCTAGAAAACCCAGTGGTAGTTTCTCCGGATATCGGCGGTGTTGTACGTGCTCGCGCTGTTGCAAAACTCCTTGATGATTCAGACTTAGCCATTATCGATAAACGTCGCCCACAGGCAAACGTTGCACAAGTGATGCATATTATTGGTGATGTTCAAGGCCGTGACTGCATTATTGTTGATGACATGATTGATACTGGCGGCACTTTGTGTAAAGCCGCTGAAGCATTAAAAGAGCACGGTGCAAACCGCGTATTTGCTTATGCAACTCACCCTGTTTTTTCAGGCAATGCAGCAAAGAATATTGCAGAATCAGTCATTGATGAAGTGATTGTGACTGACACCATCCCATTAAGCCCTGAAATCGCAGCGCTTGATAAAGTGTCTCAGTTAACGATGTCGACTGTGATGGCTGAAGCCATTCGTCGCGTCAGTAATGAAGAGTCTATTTCAGCGATGTTTAAGCACTAATACATTATCGCTGCCGCCTAGTAAGCACTGATACACACTAATCCGAAGCTCATTTAGCTTCGGATTTTTTTATGCCTTCATTTTTTGTCACTCAATAAGCCGTTATTTTATCCAAAGGTGGGGTTTCCTAAACTTTTCTCACTTATCTGCGCTCGCTATGGTGACTTGCTTTAATTGTAGGAACAAAGTTTATGATGCAACTGTTGTAGAGTTATTCATCAACCAAGAGGCTTTTGTACCGTAAAGTCGTTTAGACGGCGAATAGTTGAGCGATTATCAAAAAAAAGCACTTGCGCCGCCAAGAGCAGCGCTATAATATACGCGCACTCCAAACGAGACAGGCTTAGTACTGACTTAGGAGTGAAATCTAATCGCGGTTTTTATCCGTATATTAGTTGCCCGAATAGCTCAGTCGGTAGAGCAGAGGATTGAAAATCCTCGTGTCCCTGGTTCGATTCCGGGTTCGGGCACCAACATTTTTTAATGTGCTATTTTATATAGCGTATTAGCAAAATAAGCCGGCATAGCTCAGTTGGTAGAGCAACTGACTTGTAATCAGTAGGTCCCGAGTTCGACTCTTGGTGCCGGCACCATAAAAACAAAAAAGCCACTCAATGAGTGGCTTTTTTGTGTCTTGTGTTAACACTGGCTGTCACATCGAATATCAATGAGCGCCGCTAGCACGTATGTTGGACGCCAGCTTACACAGCGTCTTCGTTTTCCTCGCCTGTGCGGATCCGGATGACTCGTTCAATGTCCGTGACAAAAATCTTGCCGTCACCAATTTTACCTGTACGCGCGGTATCTACAATCACATCTATGGCTTGATCAAGCTGCTCATCTTGTATAACAAGCTCAATTTTAACTTTAGGTAGGAAGTCCACCATATACTCAGCACCACGATAAAGTTCAGTGTGCCCTTTTTGACGACCAAAACCTTTGACCTCTGAAACAGTCATACCAGTAATACCGATATCAGCCAATGACTCACGAACGTCATCGAGCTTGAATGGCTTAATAATGGCTTCGACCTTTTTCATTGTAACACTCCTAAAAACTGACTAAATAGACGCATTCTATGCCTATTAGCTTAGCACGCAGCCTCAAAACTCTGAAGCCTAAAGTGATTTAACCCACTCTTTAAAATGCTCTATTACCGTCAACGCATTCAGCTGTGTCTATACTGATCAGTGTCATTTAATAACCGATGTCGAATAAAAGCAAGCAGGAGACAAGTATGTTCAGCAAGGTACATGGATTGACATTAATTGAGTTTATCGTGGCATTAACTGTCGGTATTATTTTATTAACGGTCGCATTGCCTTCTTTCTCATCAATGTATGCTTATATCAGAACTGACATGAGTATTCGAAAAATTCATCAGTCAATCCAGTTAGCACGAAACCATGCCATCGTACACGGCACACGAGTGACACTATGTCCAATTAAGGGAACGCGCTGCTCAACAAACTGGCTCAATAAAATCAGCATCTTTATCGATACTGGAGAGCCTAGAGTCATTAACTCCGGCGATACCGTCATTCAAACACTTTCACCTTTTTATGCGCAAGATCTTATTCATGTCAACAGAGCTGCGATTTCGTTTCAACCGGATGGTTTAGCCGCGGGCTCCAACGGAACGGTTAAATATTGTGCTCATAATAATTTACATGCCAAAGCGATCGTCATTAATCGTGCAGGAAGATCAAGAGTGTCAACAGAGGCAATTACCTGTTCAGATAAATAGCGCATTAGCGGCCCAAAAGGTGCGTTATAGCCCAAAGCGCTAATTGACAAAAGATCAGTAAAAAGTAGCCTATGGGTGATCACACCAACAAAAACACAGGCCGCGCATATATGCTAAAAACAGCCACCCAAGAGGGATTCACGCTAATAGAGTTACTCGTCACCCTTATTGTCGGCCTAATTTTAGCCTCTACTGTTATTCCCTCGCTCGCTTCGTTTTACCATGCACATCGAAGTGACAGCGAAATAAGAAAGGCGCAGCAGTTGCTTGTATTTGCAAGAAACCAAGCAATTAGTTATGGCTTAAATGTGACGGTTTGTCCTATTGGTGAACATATTAACAGTTGTGGCGTTGATTGGCTTAGGGGAATAACCGTTCTTTATGATAAGAACGGAGTGGATCAATCGATTAAACTTATTAATGGATTCAGCTCCCAAGATAGCTTAACTTTTGCATCTAAACCCATCATATTCAGTCCCGATGGACTGGCTTCAACCTCTGCGGTGATGACTTACTGCTCCGGTGATCGCCCATCGAATTGCCAATCGCTCAGGTTGCTTGCTTCGGGTCGCGTCAACACGCTACATTAATACTGACCTAACGAAGGGTTAATGCATCTTGTCTATTCGCACGCTGAGACTTAAAGGGATCGCTCACTGGCACACATTCCTTAACCTGTTTAATAAAAGCTGTATTGCCTCGTTTATCAATAAAGGACTGGCCGACTAAACTGGTCACTTTCACTGGAAACAACTTCACTGGCCAACGGTAAAACCGCACATAATGCTCACCTGATACTTGCACAAAACACTTGTAATCCAGCTTATCGACGGACGGTTTTGCCACGACAGCAAAAAGTAATTGGGGCAGCATTAAAAACAAACAAATATTGATACGTTTCATTTCCAGCATTCTGGTTGTGGTCCTTTTAAGCCGATGTCACTTAAAGTAATGGTTTGGCATGTTAGATCTCGTCGCTTCTGGCTTCCCTCTGCCGATGCTGTAATAGTGAACTGTGTACCGCCTGTGGAGCTGATCTTGTAGTGGCCATTTTCTGTCACAAAAGTTGAATTGGGGGAAGCGGTTAACCCTAGTTTAGTTAAATCATTAGTGTATGTGCGATTATCCAAATAAAACTGCTCTTGTAAGTTAGCAACCTTAAGGATCGCAGTCATGCCTTCTGAGCGTCCAGCTTTGGTCACATAACCGATATAAGATGGGTATGCGATTGATGACAAAATACCAATAATAACCACTGCGATCATCGCCTCTAGGAGCGTAAAGCCTAAGGACGGTCTTTGCCTATTCATTGAAAGTTTCATGTTCCTGCTCATTAATATGGTAATAGATTTTATTCACCCCAAGATCGGTATCGGTATCAAGTGTCCCTGAATAGTGATTACCCACTTTGTCCCCCTTGCCCACTCCCGTGATGTAGATAGAGGCATCCTCGCCCGCTTTAACGGGCGGAATAACAATTTGCGGCGTGTCTGGCAACCTCTCGCCAAGGGCTTTGTAAATACTCGAATATGTGCGAGTTCCTTTATGAAGATCAAAAGCATATAACCTACCAGAGCCTGATACTCGACACACTTGCTCAGAGGGTGAACTCACCGCTGGAACAAATGAGGTAAAGTACACTTTGCCGTCTAAAATCAAGCCTGCTGCTAAACTTTTTTCCCCGATACTGGGGAAGTTATACATCCAGCCACGTTTTTTACCGAAATGAAGGTGATCGACTGGAGAGTCAGCCGCTGGAGCCGCGTCGGTCACATCATATAAATCGACAAGAGTAAGCGGTGATGGGGCATTACTGGAGTTAAAACTTTTACTCACAACTTGCCGGTCTTGCAACACAAAGAACATGTCCGTGATATCAGTACTTGTTGGGTTTGGCCTTTTACCGCTGCCTATCGCAATGGCGTCATACGGAATATTTTGATACGACATCGAGACCACGTCATTGGTTTTAATTTCAGCCACATTACTCAATACGGTTTGAGCGATAACCACTTCAGAAAAAAAGCGCCTTGCATTTGTTCCCGTGCCAGCAAGATCGGCAAACTTAAACGCTGACCATGCAGATTTGTTGTCACTGGCTAAGTCAAATCGCCACACTTGCCCACCCACATCGGAGGCATACACTCTATCGGTAAGGCCATCATTGTCACTGTCTAAGATTGCGACTGAATTTGGAAAGCTATCGGTGAACTCCGTGACCGGAGTGCTATAGGTGCCTTTATCGCTAAACGCATGAATAAGCTCTCCCTTTAAGGCATCGATGATATAAATGGCTTTACCTTGTGGCTCTGTAGGCGTTATACCTCCGTCGTAACGGACATCGTAGCCTCCACCTATGATCAAAACAGGTCCATCATGACCCGGTATTCCCGTCACTACAGGCTCAGACCAGCTTTGACCTAACGCTGAAAAACCGGGCGATTGTGGGGTAATGGTCCACATGAGAGCCGGTGAGTCAGGCTGGCTAATATCCAATGCATAGTAAGCATTACCTCCTCTTCTCATTCCCATAAACACATAAGCTTTTTTCAGCTTTCCAGTCGAGTCAAGTTCGGTATGGGCAACCGCAGAGGAGTCCATTCCGTATACAGTATGCCCGCCGGCGGCGTTCTGCCTAAGTGTGCTTACGTTTGCCAGCAGTGATTGCGGTATGAATGCCCAAGATTCTGTCACTTCATTGTGTGATCCGCCTACAAGGCTGGTTTCATCATCTTTAAACATATGCATCAAACCTTGATTTGTGCCGATCATAATGCGTAGATCAGGGTCATTCTCATCACCAAAATTTAATGCCAAAGGTTTAGAATGCAGTGGATCGCCCATAATGTCATGGCGGTGATCGTAAGGACTTCCACCTTTGTCTGTATCAACGTCGTATCCGTATAACCAATCAACCGTACTGACTACCTCGCTGGCATCAATACCCATTAAAGGAGCAAGTTTTGAGTCTTCTATCTGCCTTAGCTCAACCAAGTCCAATAACGATGTTGTACTGCCTTGAGTGTAAATGCTGCGAGTGCTGTGTCCATTGGCTGGCGTCATACTCTGTAGGGCTTCAATCACGCCACCTTCGTTGACCTTGTTGCCATCTGCATTGGCGGAGCAGGCACTCCAAAATGTGCAAGCGGTGTCTTTAATATTACCTTGTCCGCTGATGGCAGCATTACCGCTTTTATCAACCAGTATGCCGTTATCGCTGACTTTTAATTTTTTTAAATTGCCCGCCCAACGAGGACCATTACCCGGGAGAAACAGCGCGTAATAGGCTGAGTCAAACGTTTGAGTTCGATCGAAATTATTATTTGCAAAACTGGGGGAGGTAAAACTGGTATTGGTATTGGTGATCGCCACTAAAGTGTCTGTTAGCGCTTGCCGCAGCGACAAAGCGTTACTCGCAGAAAAATAACGACCACCGCCGCGTTTTGCGGTTTCTGCTAATAGTGGCGCTGCGCTCTGTGCGCCTTGACTAAAACCAATGGTGAACGTTCGCACGGTTTGCATGTGCTCCACCTCACTTCCATTGGCGAGCGTTTCAGCTGAGTCAACAAGATCATTATGATAAAGATAACTGGCTAATGCGGGAAGATAACTCTCACCTGATGACTCTGTAGCAAACACACTGTAGTCAGGCGGCGCCACTTTATTTTCAGCTTGCTCTTTCACGCCTATTTGACCCAGGGCCATCACATCACCGTTGGCGCTACTGTCTAGGCTGGGTAGCCCATCGGTAATATAAATAACATAAGCCACATCTGGACAAACACTAAAGGGTGAAGTATAGCGACCTTCAGTTTCAATACTGTTATCTCGCCCAGGCTGATTACCCACATAATCATTCTCCGCATAATCACTGTCTTGTTTTCCGTAATGCACTTTATGTGCAGAAAAATAGTTGTAAGCTTCAAACAATGTTTCGCAAAGTGGTGTGTTGGTGGTGGCAGATATATTGTCAATTGTGTTTAATAAGCTGCTTTTTGCTGAAGGCGTCATCGGCTCGATCCCTGATACAATCCGGCCGCCATCTCGTAAGCCTTCTGAGGGAAAATTCATATTGAACAGGGTTAATCCAAAATCGACAAAAGCGGTGGTATTCACGACACTTGTTATCGCACTTTTTGCAATTTCAAGCCGAGTTTGCGGCTGTACTGGCAACGTCCCAGCAAGACTTGCCGCACGCCACCTTAAATAATTAGCGCTATATAAGGTCACCATCTCACCTTGGCCCAGTGAAGTGACACTCTCCGCTTTGTTCGCGCTATAGGGTGTCGACGCATCACTCCCATACACGCCATCGACAGGAAAACCTGGAACATATGCTCGGCCATTTTCATTTATGGCATTAATTGGGTCGTTTGCCGCGATATCTTCATAGCAATCGATGGCTTTATAGCTAGATTGCACTCGCGCTTTGAGTCCTTTCCAATACCCAGTTTGCCCACTTGACAAGTACTCCCCTACAAACCCTGTAAAGCGTCCATGTTCATCAAGTAAAGACTGACTTTGGTGACAACCATTCATTGTCGCTTTAAATTGTTGGTACTTAAGCGCACTTAATGAGGTATTAACATTGCCATCAGACACCCCTTGAATAAAATAAATCATGCCGTCTTGGTAATCATGCTCAGGACTAATGGCCTCATAGGTGACATTGGCATCAAAATCTCTAGGAGCATCTTCCTCAACCGTTAACATGCTCCCCGAGTTATCAAAAATAATCAACACCTTAGCTGAATGACCATTACCAACTGAGTAGTCAGTAACATACAGCTGTGTATCATCAGCATGAGAAGCAACCGACAATAGTGATACGGACATCACCCAACAGGCTGCTCGTTTAAATCTCATTATAAACTCCCAAATATATTGAATTTTTAAGTGCCGTTTCATTATTAACTCTATGTGCACGACTTATTTATATTTACAGGACTTCTTGTTCTACACCTGCGACTACGGTTAAGTTGCCTATATCACTTTTACCAAAGCTCGCACTACTGAAAACGTCACTTCTACGGCAGCGAATTAAACCTGCAGAGTTGGCGTTACTGCGGCGTTGGCAGTTAACATCTTCTACTTCAGGCTCTATCCACTGCCTCCCTCCCATCAAATGGCTTTCTGTTGTTGCTGACATATTGGCAAAAGAGCGGCCTTTATGCTCATCAATAACTTTATCGAGCGCTCCATTTGCAGTGATCTTAGCTGCCACTCTTTGCGCTCCTGCGCCTGCCATTTTCATCGACATACTTGAATTGGTTGCTAACGCAACGCCAATAAGAGTCATGATAACCAACACTATCAATGAGAAAAAAAGCACCATTCCATTTTGTTTTTTCATCACATCTGCTCCTATTATTGCAGTACCGTATTTTCAATCACGATCGTTGTAGACAAGACCTTTCGCCTAAAATGATCGTGAGTCGGCGCAATGCTTTTGTCGCCTAGTTGATATGTCACGTCATTAACATAACGACTATCAGGCTCTATCGCCCGCACCAAGATGTGCACTCTTAGGGCGACTAAGCGCTGAAAAATAGCGTTATCCCACATTAAGTCACTCACCCCTTGTACCGGCAAAAACTGATCCGCAGTACGGTCGCCATCATTGTCAAAGCCGTACATAAACCTCATATTTTCAATCCCCTCAACCAGTGGCTCATTATTACCCATTCCGGTCGCGGATAAGCTTTTACGACGTAAGATGGGGATCCCGTCAGCATCATCCTTAATATAGTAAACACTATGTTGATACTCCCAAATTCGGCTGTGTGCTAAAACAGGGCCCCTCGCCTCTTTAAAAAAGATAGCCTGCTCTGCGCTCGCCTCAATATAAAATGCGCCGCTTGTGCCAGCCGAAACTGCAGGCCCTATTAAACGCTTTATTTGAATAACATCTGTTGTGTTATTCACATTTGTTAAGCAGTCCAAACTTGCGGTGCTCACACCACTTTCATACCCCCAAAGACGCCTAAAATGTGCTGGTTGCCGGTTGGGTAATGTACCGTTATTAAAGCCTGCCCCCACACAATCACCACTGCTACCAATCACTGCGTTATCGCCAATACGGGTGTTAACTCCCAATACAAAATCGACGCCAGTCATATCCCCCATAAAGCCTAGCTGACTGAGATCGCGCTCCATTAAAGTTAAGGCTATACGACCATTTTCTTGCAATTGATTAAATTGACTCGTCGTCGTTACATTGGTTGATGACATTGAAAAAATAGAAAAAAGGCCCGCCGTTAGAAATAGCCCAATCACCATCGACACCATCAACTCGACTAAGGTCATACCTTTGGTTTTATTCACTATTGCCCCTTACAAAATCATTGTCTTGAGCGTGAATACTCGTCGTTTTTTTCCAAGGGAGTGACCACAGTCAGAAGGGGTTGTAGCAGGCGAACCGAGCGCTCTTACCCCGCGCCATGTGATCGTGACGGAAACTTCACCTGCGCCTTCGGTGACACATGCAATAGGTGAGTCTAACCCCCCGATGTTGCGACCTTCAGCTTGCTCTAACGCGCCCAGCAGGGTTTGATCCCATTGATATTGATCCCAATGCAACATTTGTGTTGTGCTGCAAATCTTTGTTTCACAGGAATTTACTTTTTCCCTTACTCCCGTGTAAGTATCGGCATAATTGGAGAGTTCGCTGCGGTTGAGCTTCATGCGATTAACGATGTCATGAGCGAGATAAGCGGCTTGGGTTTGTTGAAAGGATTCAAAACTGCCATGCTTGGCAACAATATGAAGGTTAAAAATACCAATAAGGCCAATAACTAAAATAACTAAAGAGACCATCAACTCAATAAGAGTCAGCCCCAATTGCGGTTGTTTCATTTACATCAATCCCTTTATTAACACTTAATTCCATTTATAAAACACCCTCACGCAGGTGTTGATCCTGTGAGAGCTTAGCCGCTGGTCATTGCGTTAAATATTTAACCAACTTGAGCGCTTAACCTGCCAAGTACACAGCTTAAAACGCATAGTAACCCGCTAGAAGCACTCAGCAGTCTACGAGACGGATCATCAACATGTCCAGAATACCTCATCTAATTAAAGCTGATTTATTACAATCATCTGTAAAGTATAAGAAACGAATCATATTTAGGCCTATTTTTAACAAAAATAAGAATTAAATTTTACTAAGTGCAATAAACCATTATGAAAGCACTTCGCTGTCAGCGGTAAAGGAGCCTAACCGCTAGCCACAAAAAGCAATTTAAACAATGAGATACACAGCCTAAATAGATATAGCGTTGAGATAAGTAGAGTATTAAAAAAGAGCAAGTAATGTCTGCTAATCAAAAAAAAGCAACATTTAGCAACGACAAACAACGATCAGTCTCAACTAAGGCAGGAACTTGAAAGTGCTCCGTCAGGAAACGTCGATAAACACTAAATGTTAAGCCTAACTGTTAGTCAGTAGGTATTGCTTACTCAAGCAGAAGGCAAAATTAACGTAGTGTTAGCGAAGAATGGCTAAATTTAAAACAAAGCATGCTCGCGTTAGAATGATCTAAAACTGGAGTGTTGGTCATGCTAATTTTCAGCTTGCTAATAACTCCGAGTAGCGACAAGTAAAGCGCCGTAGTTACTTTTTTAAAGGCCCACATCAATCGCTGAACGGTTGCGATGACTCATCGCGCCATGAAACTGTGCGTCAAAATCGGAAGTGATGTTAAGCCACTTTCCAACAAGAACACTTAAGGCATGCAGCGTTGGATAAATGTGATTGTAATTGCTCACATATTGCCGAACATAAAATGTATAGCACTGTTCAACATGCCCTAAGCGCTAAGCATAAAAAAAGAGGCATAAGCCTCTTTAATATCAGTCATCATGTGTTTAACGTAATTCTGCCGGTACCGCAAAGACAGTGTCTTCTAACCGCCCTTCAACCTCAGTTATCACGCTAGGAGCCATGTTAGCTATAGCATCAACAACCTGCTTAACAAGCACTTCAGGGGCTGATGCCCCTGCCGTCACGGCGACACGATGTATACCGTTAAACCAAGTGGGATCCACATCATCTGCATTGTCCACTAAGTATGAGTTTGTGCCTTTCTTTTGAGCTAACTCTCGCAAACGGTTAGAGTTCGAACTGTTTTTAGAGCCCACGACAATAAACAACTCTACCTCTTCAGCAATATTGCGCACAGCATCTTGACGGTTTTGCGTCGCGTAGCAAATATCATCTTTACGCGGCCCCTCAATAGCAGGGTATTTTTGCTGCAAAGAGCTGATCACATCTGCAGTATCATCCATTGACAGTGTTGTTTGAGTCACAAAGCATAAGTTATCAGGATCGTTAACCTCAAGCTTTGCCACATCATCTGGAGACTCAACGAGGTGTACGCCACCTTCAGGGTTATCATACTGCCCCATTGTCCCTTCAACTTCAGGGTGACCAGCATGACCAATTAAAATGCACTCTATGCCTTTTCGACTTGCGCGTGTCACCTGTAAGTGAACTTTTGTCACCAGTGGACAGGTCGCATCAAATACTTTTAGCCCACGTTGTTTGGCCTCTGCACGCACCGCTTGCGATACACCGTGAGCACTAAATATCACAATGCTGTCATCAGGCACTTGAGCTAATTCTTCAACAAACACTGCGCCCCTATCTTTAAGGTTTTGTACCACATAGCGGTTATGCACCACTTCATGTCGTACATAAATAGGAGGAGAAAAAAGCTCTAAAGCCCGCTCGACAATGCTAATGGCACGGTCAACCCCAGCACAAAATCCACGTGGGTTTGCTAGAAGAATGTTCATAATTACAGTACCTGTACCACTTCAAGCTCAAAGGTTAAAATCTGTCCGGCCAATGGATGGTTAAGATCAATGGTCACAGAATCGCCAACCACGTCACGAACCATACCAGGGATCTCACTACCACCTGGACCGGCAAAACTCACGATAACGCCAGGCTCTATGCTCATATCAGCAGGAAAGCGGCTTTTATCCATATGATGGACCGCATCAGGATTAGACTCACCAAATGTATCGCTAGGCTGCAAGGTAAAGTTGTGTTTATCCCCTGCTTTCAAATTAACGATTTCAGCTTCAAACGCTGGGCTCAAACTTTCATCACCCACGTTAAATCGTGCTGGTTTGCCAGCAGAGCGAGTGCTCTCAGCCGTTGAACCATCTTCAAGCACTATATTCATATGACATAAAATTGAATGCGTCTGTGACACGAGATTACTCCTTTATACCATCAGTTTTTTTATCATTTTTGCTCGTAATAAAAGAGTCGATAATGATAAGCGCCGCGCCAACACAAATGGCTGAATCAGCAATATTAAAGGCCGGGTAATGGCTATTGTTCCAATAAAGATGTAAAAAATCGACGACGTAACCGTGTTGAAGTCGGTCAATTAAATTCCCTAACGCGCCACCTATCACCAAGGTGTAAGCAAGGTTTAAGCGCCACATTTTATGTGACTGCTGACGTAACCAAACGGACAATAACAGACTAAAACCGATTGCTATAAACGTAAACAGCCATCGCTGCCAACCACCAGCGTCACTTAAAAAGTTAAATGCAGCACCGTAGTTACGTACATAAGTAAAATTAAAAATGGGCAGTATTTGAATCGACTCTCCCAGTTTAAAATTCGACAACACCCACAGTTTAGAAAGCTGATCGGCCATAAAGACCAATGCAGCTATCCAATACCAACGCAGGCCACTGTCTTTCCAAGAAGTGGGCATGATAGTTCCTTTATTTATGCAAATTGACGAGCTTCGCCATCGCCTTCGATATTTGTGACACAGCGAGTACACAGCGTTGGATGTTCAGCCACTTGGCCTACATCTTCTCTGTGATGCCAGCAGCGCTCACACTTTTCTGCTTCAGACTTTTTAAACCCAAGTTTGAGCGATGCAAGCTCGGTGTCAATCGCATCCGCTGGGGCTTCGGCCAGTGCGACCACCTCTGTTTTAGAGGTTAGCAACACAAAACGTAGCTCATCACCTAACGTGCTTAGCGCTGCAGACAAGGCCTCATCAGCAAACAGGGTTATTTCAGCTTCAAGCGAACCACCGATCTGTTTTTCACGTCGAGCGTTTTCAATCACCTTGTTAACTTCAGCGCGAACGGCCAGCAGTTGCGACCAGTATTCATCACTAAGATCAGAATCAAGAGTGACAGATTGTAGACCTTCATACCACGTTTCGGTAAAGACAAACTCGCCGCGCTCGCCTGGTAGAAGCTGCCAGATCTCATCGGCCGTAAAGCTTAAAATCGGCGCTATCCAACGCACCATCGCTTCAGAGATAAGGTACAAGGCTGACTGACAGCTACGTCGCGCGTTACTGTCATCTTTGGCGGTGTACTGTCTGTCTTTAATGATATCAAGGTAAAAACTACCCAATTCAACAGAGCAGAACTGCATCAATTTTTGTGTCACTAAATGGAAGTTATATTGATCGTACGCTTCAAGCAACTCTTGTTGTAAGGCGGCAGCACGGCGCACAACCCAGCGATCTAACGCGACCATGTCTTCAACAGCAACCATGTCGGTTTCTGGGTTAAAGCCATTGATGTTCGCAAGCAAGAATCGGGCAGTGTTACGAATACGACGATACGCATCAGCACTGCGTTTTAGAATTTCATCAGAAACCGTCATCTCGCCGCTGTAATCTGTCGCAGCCACCCACAAACGTAAAATGTCAGCTCCTAGTTTATTGGTAACATGTTGTGGTGCAATCACGTTACCTACAGATTTAGACATCTTGCGGCCTTTACCGTCAACGGTAAAACCATGGGTCAATACTTGTTTATATGGCGCTTTGCCGTTCATCGCTGTAGAGATCATTAGTGATGACATAAACCAGCCACGATGCTGATCGCTACCTTCTAGGTAAAGATCAACCTCATGACCATTAAATTCAGGGCGTGACGCCACCACTGACGAGAAAGTCGAACCAGAGTCATACCATACATCTAACGTATCCGTCACTTTACGGTATTGATCTGCTTCATCGCCTAACAGCTCTGAGGCATCAAGATCCCACCAAGCTTGAATGCCCTCTTGCTCAATTCGGTGAGCAACACGCTCCATCAATGAGACACTGTCTGGGTGCAATTCTTCTGTTTCACGGTGCACAAATAAGGTAATAGGCACGCCCCAAGTGCGTTGGCGAGAAATACACCAATCTGGGCGGTTCTCAACCATTTTTTCAATGCGGCTTTGGCCCCAATCCGGGATCCACTGTGTTTGCTCAATCTCGCTTAACGCTTGTGTACGCAAGCCTTTTTGATCCATTGAGATAAACCACTGCGGCGTGGCTCTAAAAATGATCGGCGTTTTATGGCGCCAGCAATGCGGATAACTATGGTTAATCGCAACATGGTTAAGTAGCGCGCCTTTCTCTTCCAACAGTGCCACTACATTTTTGTTTGCTTTAAAGACATGTTGACCGGCAAATATTTCAGTGTCCGCTTTATAAACGCCATTATCACCAACGGGATTGGCAACTTCTAAACCGTATTGTTGACCCACCACGAAATCGTCTTGACCATGGCCTGGAGCGGTGTGTACTACACCTGTACCTGAGTCCACCGTTACATGCTCGCCAAGAATAACCGGCACATCAAAATCATAAAATGGGTGATTGAAACGAAGCAGTTCGAGATCTGCCCCCGCTGCAATTGCGAGTACAGAATGTGATTGTGCGCCAAAACGCTCAATGCACGACTCATACAGATCAGTGGCTAATACTAATGCTTGAGTGTGGCCGTCTTTCACCATTTCAACCAAAGTGTATTCAACTTTTGCTGCCACTGCTAACGCACGGTTAGCCGGAAGTGTCCAAGGTGTTGTTGTCCAAATCACCATTGAGATCTGATGAGGATAATCAGTCAAGCCAAATTTAGACAGTAACGCGGGTTTATCAACCACTGAGAAGGCAACATCAATGGCCGGAGACATTTTATCTTCGTATTCCACTTCAGCTTCTGCGAGTGCAGAGCCACAGTCAGTACACCAATGCACAGGCTTTACACCTTTGTGCAAGTGGCCACTGTCGATCACTTTTGATAATGAACGAACAATATTGGCTTCAGTACTGTAATCCATCGTTAGGTAAGGGTTTTGCCAATCCGCAAACACGCCTAAACGGATAAAGTCATCACGTTGACCGTCCACTTGTTTAGCTGCATATTCACGGCACTTTTGGCGAAATTCTGACGCGCTAACCTTATGGCCTGGTTTACCGACTTTTTGCTCTACTTTCAGCTCAATAGGCAGGCCATGACAATCCCAACCTGGGATGTACGGCGCATCAAAGCCTGACATGGTCTTTGACTTAATAATAATATCTTTAAGAATTTTATTTACTGAGTGGCCAATATGGATATCACCGTTTGCATAGGGAGGGCCATCATGCAAAATAAACGGTTTGCTATCTTTACGGCTTTCACGGATCTGTTGATACAGTCCTTTCTCGTTCCAGGATTTTAACATCTCTGGCTCACGATTAGCCAAGTTACCACGCATCGGAAACGCTGTTTCCGGCAAATTCAAAGTAGATTTATAGTCGCTCATTAACCCTTTACCGTTTTGTTCGCTAAGCTATTAGCCTGCATCGCTACCGAGCAAAGCTCTCGCTTTGTCAGCATCATTTTTAATTTGTCTTTTCAGCGCATCGAGTGATCCAAATGGCTGCTCGTCTCTAATCTTTGCCACTAATTCGACCTCAACGGTTTGACCATAAAGATCACCTTCAAAATCAAATAAGTGGACTTCTAATTGACATATTTGGCCGCTCACTGTTGGCCTAAATCCGACGTTAGCTACGCCGTCATATATATCACTATTATCCCAATAAAGCTTAACTGCAAACACGCCTCTTACCGGAGTGACTTTGCGTTTAAGTGCAATATTAGCGGTAGGAAAACCAATGGTTCGTCCTATTTTCTGACCATGTGCAACTTTACCGCTCAGCATAAATGGATGCCCGAGTAATCGCCGAGCTTGCTCAAGGTTTCCTTTGGCGAGCAACTGCCTGATCGCTGTCGAACTCACGCGCGTATCACCCAGCATAAAACTTTGGGTGCTCACCACTGCAAAACCATACTTTTCACCAGCTTGACGCAGCATATCAAAGTTACCTTGACGTTGTTTACCAAAGCAAAAATCATCACCTACTACCAGATATTTGATCCCCAGCGCTTTGACTAATAACTGTTCAACAAATTCATCTGCGGTAAAGTCAGCAAATTTTTTATTGAAATTAATACAAAGCATACGGTCAATGGATAACTCGTCAAGCAGCATGGCTTTATCACGCAGCAAACTCAGCCTTGCTGGCGCATTATCACCTAAGAAAAACTCCTGAGGCTGCGGCTCAAATGTCATCACTACTGCCGGTAAATCCAAATGCGCCGCTTTTTCAACCAACCGATTAAGCACCTCAGCATGACCACGGTGCACACCATCGAAATTGCCGATAGTTAATACGCAACCATGGTGCTTAGGTAAAATATTATGAATCCCGCGGATCAATTCCATTATCTTACACGACACATGTGAATAAATGGGCGGATTATATACCAGCTAGACTTGATAATCAGCACTCAAACAGCAGCTTTCATCTTCCAAGGGCGAATTCCGAAGCAAACTAAGCAAATAAAATAACAAATTGCTGCCGTAGCAATCAATTTCAGCAACGTGACACCCCGTTCAAACAATGAAAAATCTAACCAAGCTTCAATAGGGGGCTCTATATAGAAGATAGTGAACATCATAATCAACGCCGCAAACAGCGTTTTGGCGGCAAACATCAACGTAGGCAAAGTTAAACGATACACATTGGCTTTATGCAGTCCTATGTACAACAAACTGGCATTTAACAGCGCCGATAACGAGGTCGCAATTGCCAAACCGACATAACCAAATGGCACCGCAAAAATAAGGTTGAACCCCATGTTACTGACCATCGCAATAATGCCGTAGCGCACAGGCGTTTTGGTGTCTTGGCGTGAATAGTAGCCCGGCGCTAAAATTTTAATAAGCATAAAGCTCAGTAAACCGCTCCCGTATGCCATTAAGCTATATGAGGCCATTTCAACATCACTATATGTAAACGCCCCACGCATAAATAACACCATTAACATCGGTTTTGCCAAAATAATCAGGCCACACATCGCTGGAAAACCTAACAATAAAATCGCCCTCACTCCCCAATCCATGGTGCGGGAAAACGCGTGACTTTCAGCGTTAACATGACGCTTTGATAATGCAGGTAAAATCACCGTAGCAATGGCAATTCCAAATAACCCTAATGGAAATTCAAGCAATCGATCTGAGTAATAAAGCCAGCTAATGGATCCGGTCATTAAGAAGCTCGCTATAAATGTATCGAACAGTAAATTGATCTGTGACACTGAAACACCAAACAGTGCCGGGATCATTAAGGTTCTAATTTTAGTCACACCAGGATGGCGCCAACCCCAGCTGGGTTTTACCACTGCTTTTTCACGTAATAGGAATGGAATTTGAAATAAAAACTGGATCAAACCGCCAAAAAATACGCCCCACGCCAACCCGATTTCAGGTTGCGCTAGCTTAGGTGCAATAAAAATAGCGGCAACAATCATCGCAATGTTAAGAAAAACAGGAGTAAAAGCTGAGACAGCAAAACGACCACGGGTGTTTAAAATTGAGCCCGCTAAAGCTGTAAAGGTGATAAACCAAAGGTAAGGGAAGGTAATTTTTAACATTAAAGAAGCCAGTTCAAATTTTTCACCATTAGGCGCATCATTTAACCAAGCTAGAAACCAACCACCACCAAACAGTGCGGCCAATACCGGGGAGGCGATAACCCCAAGTAACGTTACCACACTCACCAAAACACCTAATGTTCCTGCCACTTTGGCAAGCAGCTCACGCACTTCTTCAGCGCTGTTTTTTTCTTGATACTCCGTTAATACTGGGACAAAGGCTTGTGCAAAAGCTCCTTCGGCAAATAATCGCCTTAAAAAATTAGGGATTTTGTTCGCAAAAAAGAACACGTCTGCGCTACTTCCAGCGCCCATAATATTCGCGATAACCACGTCACGAACCAAACCTAATACTCTTGAAATGAGTGTCATGGCGCTGACAATCATGCCAGAACGAAATAGTTTTTTACTCAAAATGTCCCCTGCTCTTAGTTACCAGAGCTAAAATACTTAGGCGATATTGCGCACAAAATAGCGCTTACCTCTATTGTCGCAAAGCAATACCTGCTAGAATTGCGCACCATATTACATGAGTTAGGTTGAAGATAGCCAAGTTGGTTGAATTATTTTGAGTTCATTGAACTGATTCAATCATTGTCATTGACAAAGTGACATAAATAAGGCATATTCCTCGACCTTAAAAATACCAAACCCAGTTTTAGGAGTTGCACCTTGGCTAATAGCAAGTCTGCAAAGAAGCGCGCGCTTCAGTCTGAGAAGCGTCGTCAGCACAACGCAAGCCGTAGCTCAATGCTACGTACTTACGTAAAAAAAGTAATCGCTGCAATCAATGCAGGTGATCACGATTCAGCGAAAGCTGCTTTCGTAACAGCACAACCAATTGTTGACCGTATGGCGACTAAAGGTCTTATTCATAAGAATAAGGCTGCTCGTTATAAGTCACGCTTGAATGCTAAAATTAAAGCACTTGCTGCTTAAGTTTTAGTGTAAAGCAATTAAAAACCGGCCTAGGCCGGTTTTTTTATATCTGCAATCAACTGTGTCAGCGTTATTTCACTATCGTAGATAAAAAAATAGAGAGCCTAGCTCTCTATTTACAACGCAAAACAATGCTCGTACAATCCTTCGCCCATTATTTGAGCTACACTCTAGCGTACTTTCCAGCTTATTAAGCTCAGCAATACACCGACTTAAACAACACTATCACCGTACATATCATTAAGTAGCTTAATGATCTCTGCAACTTCAGCACTCTTTAACGAGTAATACACTGTTTGAGCTTCTTTACGCGTTTCAACCAAATTATCTTTACGTAACCATGCAAGGTGCTGAGAGAGTGCTGACTGACTTAACCCCAATTTCTTGTTCATTTCACCTACACACATTTCACCTTCATTAAGCAGGTAGCACAAGATAAACAAACGACGTTCATTCGCCATCGCCTTCAATAATACAACGGCATGGTCTGCTCGTTGCTGCATTAATTCTATATTCATTACGAGCTATATCTCCTAAAACAAACTGACGCACTAATATAGCGTTGCCTTACAGATATAGTCGGGACATAAAGCACACTTTTTGCTAGATTGTTTTAAAAAGTGGGACATAAGTATTAAAAATAAAGGAAAATAATGAAAACAAATTATAAAAAGATGGCAGTCGGTGCGTTTATCTTCAATTTGCTAGGTTGCCAAGCTCAATCTCTCAATCAGCAAAACGATCACGTTGCGATGCAACTTCAGCAACAAGCGCTGAGCACAAACCAAGCTTATGAGCTGGTTGAATCGCTAACCGTTGAAGTCGGGCCTAGGCTCGCAGGCAGTGAGCAAGATCTTGTGGCTGTACAATGGGCCGAGTCGACATTGAACTCACTGGGGTTTGATAAAGTCTACAAAGAGCCTGTGCAAGTCCCTATATGGCATCGAGGGGAAGCAAAAGCTTCCATTACAGCCCCTTATCCACAACCGTTAGTGATCACCGCGCTAGGCGGCAGTATTGCCACTCCCGAAAAGGGCATTGAAGCGCGCATCATTCGCTTTGATGATCTCGCCGCATTAAAACAGGCGGATCCTAAGAGCGTACAGGGCAAGATAGTCTTTATTGATCAACGTACTGAACGCCATATTGCTGGTAAAGGGTACGGAAAAAGTGTCGGTGGCCGCTCTCGAGGTGCCATTGCTGCAGCAGAAAAAGGCGCTGTCGCGATCATGATCCGCTCTATTGGTACTGATCATGATCGCATGGCCCATACCGGTATGATGAGATATAAAGAGGGAGTGACCAAAATTCCTGCAGCTGCGATGTCCAGCCCTGATGCAGACTTGATAAACGCAATGTTAAAACGTAATGAAAACATCAGCATTAACTTGCAACTATCATCACAAAACCAAGGCTTTGCAACTTCATATAATGTAATTGCTGAAGTGACAGGATCCAGTAAACCGGAAGAGATAGTCCTGATCGGTGCTCACCTTGACTCGTGGGATGAAGGCACTGGAGCCATTGATGACGGCGCTGGCGTGGCGATTGTCACTGCTGCTGGCAAGCTTATCCAAGATCTCCCAGTCAAGCCTGCTCGCACTGTTAGAGTGGTATTGTATGCAGCTGAAGAAGTTGGCCTGATTGGTGGTAAAGCATATGCCAAGGCCCATCAATCTGAGTTAGCGCAGCATTACATTGCAGCTGAATCTGATTTTGGCGCAGGGCGGATCTACCAAGTGGACTTTAAAACCAGTGACAGCGCCTACCCTCAATTACTCACACTCGCTTCAACAATGACTCATAATGGGGTAACTCTTGGCAATAACACCGCCTCTGGTGGGCCAGATATCTCCATGCTACCTTCTCTTGGTGTTCCTGTCGCTTCGTTAAGGCAAGATGGTACAGATTACTTTGATTACCACCACACACCCAATGATACGTTAGATAAAATTGAGCCCGATGCACTTAAACAAAACGTCGCAGCTTACGCTCAGTTTGCTTACCTAATGGCACAATCTGAATTAGATCTTCGTCCTGTACCCGCAAAAAAGTAACGATAAACCAGCTTTGCGCAAGTCGTCGAGCTTGCAGTTTAACCTCTATAACAAAAAGGCCATCATCACTGATGGCCTTAATTAGATTGTCCACCTCACCCTAAGCTCACCTTAGGGCAGGCAAAAAAACCGTGAAAGATCAACAGCCCCTAATGACCACTTGGTTAATACTCAAGGCGAGCCCAATAGCATCATCAGTAACACAATTTACTCTGCGGTTCGATTGACTAAGTTATTGATCGAATATAAATCGCGTTTTTCACTATTTTTACGTCTAACTTCTTCTAATGCTTGTGCTTCAACGGTGTCAAATAACACATTGATAAGTCGATTAAAGTGACTATGCATTGCTTGCCTAGCTAACGACGCATCGCCGGCCATCAGCGCTTCATAAATGGCAGTATGCTCATCCAACGTCTTTTGGTTATCCTTGCTACACACGCTGTTGTAATCAACGATAATGTCTTGACTAGAGGTTCTCAGTGCCCACAGATTCTGGAAAGAATTGATCAAAGCACTGTTACGGGTAGCGCCGGCAATAATCTGATGGAACATTTCATCTGCTTCTTCTACATATGAGCTGTTTTCCATCATCGTCAGTGTTTTCTGTAATTCGATAAGCTCTTGTGCGGTTATCGTTTTCGCTGCAAGTGCGGCAATTTCACCTTCAACCAACGCACGCGCTTGGGTCAGTTCGAAAGCATTAACCTTACTCTTCGGGTCCGATGTCGCTGCTGAATGTAAGACATATACGCCAGAACCTGTTTTAACTTCTATCTTCTCGCGAACTTCTAACGCAATAATCGCCTCACGTATTGTCGGGCGACTCACATCAAATTTCTCAGCTAACTCTCTTTCCGGCGGCAAACGACTACCAGGTGCATATTCACCGTTAACAATAGATGTTTCAATCTCATCAACTATGCGCCAAAACATACGCCGACTCTTCATACCTAGTCCTTAGACTGTTAAATCATTTACATTTCTATACAGTCCATAATATCGATTTACATTACCAACGCAAACCGAATTTTGCTTTATTTCATCAGAAACATTGCGACTTCACGCTCAAATCACCGCCTAAAACAAATAATATTGGTAATAACTATAAATCCAAACCACCTCAAAATTGGTAACACAAATCGGTTGACAACCATAATAGCAATTGGTTAGTGTCTAACCACTGTTAATTTTTTGTTTATTTTAGGTTGAGTTAACCACAAGAAATAACAACTAGTAAACAAACGATAAGTCGACAACTAAGTTACTGCATCACGATTAATAGGTCGAGCTGTAGCCCAATGGCTCAGTGAGGTTGGTTACTCAGACAACAATAATAAAGAGATTTTTCATGCGATTAAATCATCAAGCTGACAGTCTACTAACACGAAAATTGGTTTCACTTTCTGTTTTAGTTAAAACCGCCCTCTTTATTGCGGCGTGTATAAGTTCAGCCTCACTTTATGCCGAAACCTACACCGTAACTAACCAACAAGAATTCAGCCAAGCGGTCAGCAAGCTCACCGCCGGTGATAATGTCGTTCTTGCCAATGGCATTTGGGCTGACTTTGAGATTGTGTTTACTGGCAATGGTCGCGAAAATGCTCCCGTATCACTGTCAGCCCAAACCCAGGGGCAAGTTATCCTAACCGGTCAGTCCAATTTGAAACTTTCCGGCAAGTACTTACATGTTTCAGGTCTGGTTTTTAAAGATGGATTCACCCCAAGCAATGAAGTCATTGCTTTTCGCACTTCAAAAAATCAGCTTGCTAACCATTCGCGTGTTAGCCAGGTGGTAATTGACAACTACAACAACCCCGATCGCCATGAATCGGATTCTTGGGTGTCGATTTATGGCAAACATAATCGATTCGACCATAACCATTTAGTGGGAAAGCGAAATAAAGGGGTCACATTAGCAGTAAAACTCAACACCGCTGCAAGCCAAGAAAATCACCATAGAATTGATCATAACTACTTCGGCCCTCGCCCTATATTGGGCTCCAATGGCGGCGAAACACTGCGCATTGGTACCAGCCACTATTCAATGAGCAACTCATTCACTGTTGTAGAGAACAATTATTTTGACCGTTGCGATGGGGAAGTAGAAATTATCTCGGTTAAATCTGGTAACAATATTCTACGTAACAACACCTTCTTTGAGTCTCGCGGCACCCTAACAATGCGCCACGGCAACGGCAATAACATTAGTGAGAACGTATTTATTGGTAATGGCGTTGATCACACTGGCGGGATCCGGGTAATCAATCGCGACCAGAGCGTGACAAACAACTATTTAGAAGGGCTAAAAGGCTACCGTTTTGGCAGTGGGTTGACTGTGATGAATGGTGTACCTAACTCGCCTATCAACCGTTATCACCAAGTCGTCAACGCCAATGTAAGCCATAACAGCTTTATCGATGTTGACCACATACACCTTGCTGCTGGCAGTGATAAAGAGCGCTCTGCCATTCCACTAAATTCACAGTTTAGTCACAACCTTTTTGTTAACCGTAATTCACAAGCCCCGTTTTCAATCTTTGATGATATCAGTGGTATTGAGTTTGCTGACAACCTCTCCAATCAATTAAATAATAACCTCATCAAACAAGGCATCAAAGCGGACAAACTATCACTTGAACGTGCCAGTAATGGCTTGCTTTATTCGGCAAGCGAGCACAACGAAACTTTCGGTGCTAGCAAGCAGCTCACCCCGATAGCTAAAGACGCAACAGGGGTTAATTGGTATCGGAAACGCGAACCAGAAGTGGCATTTGATTCGGGCCAAGCCCATACCGTTAGTAACAGCAATGGATTAATAGCAGCTGTTAAAACTGCAAGCGCTGGTGACACCATTGTTTTGACTGCCGGTGACTATGCAATTGAAAAAATCATCAAAATCAATAAAACCCTGAGTATTGTGTCTGAGCAGTCCAAGCAAGCAACACTGACTTTTAGCCGACCAACCTTATTTGAAATTCAAAACGGCGGAAGTTTAAAGTTGGCCGGGTTAACGATATCTGGAGAAAACAGTTTAGATTCGGCTGGCAATACTGTCGTGAGAACGAGCAAATGGGGCATGTTAACCAACTACCGATTTAGCTTGTTAGATAGTGATGTTAGTCAGCTAGACATCAACCATTCATTTCATTTCTTTGATTCTGGGGCACGCGCATTTGCCCGAGATATCACCATTGCCAATAATCGATTCAGTCATATCAGCGGCGATCTATTCAGACTCAATAAAGAGCGCGACGACTTAGGTATTTACAACGCCGAATACCTTACCATCGAAAATAACCAATTTACTGATATCAAAGGCGCACTGGTTAAATTGTATCGTGGCGGCACTGATGAAAGCACCTTCGGCCCCCACCTTATTTTCAACGATAACCAACTAACGAGTGTCGGTAATGGCAAGCGTAACAAGCAAAAAGCAAGTTTGTACTTACACGGTACTCAAGTGGCAAGTGTCAGAGGCAACAGCTTCACACAAAGCGCTGGTATTAATATTGAACACACCACGGGTGAGCCCATCACTGTGCTGACTGACAACCAATTTATCGATACTCAGCCACCGCAAGTTGCCGAACTCTATGCCGTTGGCACAAGTACCGCTGTGATCCGTAATAACACGACAACCTTTTCTAACGGCCATAAATAATCATCATGACTTATAAATACCTACTAAAACTAAATATATTCAACGCCCTAGTGATAATAGTGATGAGCTTGCCCCTAAGCGCTCAGGCTGCGAAGCTCCACCACCCAACATTGGTCGTCAATCAGCAAGATGTCGACACTATGCGCGAAGCGATTGAGCAGCCAGGGTTATTCCAGCAAGCATTTATTGCAAAAAAGGCCAGTGTCGACACTTTTATCGGTCAAGCTACTGATGTACCCATCCCGACAGATGCCGGAGGCGGTTACACCCACGAAAGACACAAGAAAAACTATCAGCATATGTATGATGCAGGAATAATGTATCAACTCACTCAAGATCCTAAATACGCTGACTTTGTTCGTGACATGCTGTTGCAGTATGCAACGCTCTATCCAACACTACCTCGCCACCCCAAACGCAAAAGCAGTAATGAGGGCAAACTGTTTTGGCAAGGGTTAAATGAGGCGGTTTGGCTAGTGCACACAATACAAGCCTATGACTTTATTGTAGAGACACTGTCTCCCGCACAAATAGATAGTATTGAGTCAAATCTATTGTTGCCAGTCGCTCACTTTTTGTCGGTTGAATCTCCACACACCTTTAATAAGGTACATAACCACGGCACTTGGGCCACCGCAGCCGTGGGCATGACTGGCTTTGTCCTTAATCGACCTCACTTAGTGGATATCGCCCTTTATGATTTAGAAAAGTCGGGTAAAGGCGGATTTCTGCGTCAGCTAGATGAGCTGTTCTCCCCTGATGGCTATTATAACGAAGGCCCTTATTATCAACGCTATGCATTATTGCCATTCGTGACTTTTGCTAAAGCGTTACAGCAAAACCAGCCTGAACGAAAGATCTTTGAATACCGAGATGGCATCCTGTTGAAAGCCATCTATAGCACCATAGAGCTAAGCTACAACGGTCTCTTCTTCCCACTGAACGACGCCATTAAAAGTAAAGGCATTGATACGATGGAGTTGGTTATTGCCGTTAGCATGGCATATGGATTAACCGCCGACAGCAATTTGGTCGATATCGCCAAGCAACAAGATACCATTCTATTAACCGGGGATGGATTAAAGCTCGCACAGGCGATAGCAACAAATACCGCCACACACTACCCGTTTAGCTCTCGATTATTTACCGATGGCAAGCACGCCGATGAGGGTGCACTTGTGGTAATGCGCCACTCAACGCCTAGCCAACCGAGCGTGGTATTTAAAGCCACCGCACAAGGATTAGGCCATGGCCATTTTGATAAGCTCACTTGGCAGTTTTATGATGGCGGCAATGAAATTATCTCCGACTACGGCGCGGCGCGATTTTTAAACATTGAAGCCAAAGCTGGTGGCCGCTACTTACCAGAAAACAAAACTTGGGCAAAGCAAACAATTGCCCACAACACCCTAGTTGCAGATGAAACCAGTCACTTTGACGCCGATGTCGAGGTTGGCAACAGCAACCACCCAAGCATTAATTACTATTTTAGTGATACAAAAGTGACACTCGCCTCGGCCAATATTGCCACTGCATATGAGGGCATAGAGATCACCCGAACCATGGCATTAGCGACTATCGATTTACCACAAGGCCCTGTTCCTTTGGTGTTTGATATTGTTGATGTTAAAAGCAATGATGAGCACCAATATGATCTGCCCGTGCACTACCAAGGGCAGCTAATTGACACCAACTTTAAGCGTATTGCAGCAACAACTGAGCTCAAGCCGCTTGGCGCTCAAGCAGGATATCAACACTTGTGGTTGCGAGCGAAATCAGCGACAAATGCAAACACCGCTCAACCACCTATCAATCAAGTCACTTGGCTCAACGACAATGGTCGCTTCTACACTCACAGCAGTATTACTGACGGTAACGTAGAAATGCTGTTCACTCAGCTAGGAGCCAATGATCCCAACTTTAATTTACGCACCGAAAATAGCTTTATCCAACGGGTGACTCAAGCCAAAAATCAGCGTTTTGTCAGTGTCATTGAGCCCCACGGTGAATATAACCCGTCGGCCGAATACACTTTAAACGCCACCAGCAATGTACGTTCACTGTCATTTCAAAAGCAAGACGATGTCAATGTCATCGGCTTCTCTTTGGCCACTCACAGCGGTGAAATCAAGCAGTACGTCTTGGCAATCTCAGATAAAGCACAATCTAACCACACTAAAAACAACCTTAAAACGTCAAACCTGAATAGCTTTTACTATAACGACAAGCCATATCGCTTCGCGGATAGATACCAGTTATTAGACATTACTCAGCGGGAGTCAAAATGACGCAAAGTAAACATTTTTCCTTTGGAAATGAAACTGAAATTGAAGATATCGGTGGCGGCCTAAAGCGTCAAATGCTTGGGTACAATCATGAACTCATGGCGGTAAAAATATGGTTTGAAAAAGGCGCTATTGGTTACAACCACGCCCATAGACACTCTCAAGTGACTTACGTTGTTGAAGGCGAGTTTCACTTTAACATTGATGGCGTAACCCAAATTTTAAGGGCCGGTGACAGTTGTATGATCCCGCCTCACACAGACCATGGCGCAACATGCCCTACCGGTGGAATATTAATCGATACTTTTAGTCCAGCGCGCGAAGACTTTCTTGAGGCCGCATCATGAAAATGACTAATTTAAGATGGTGGGTCATTTTGCTCATCGCCCTGGCCACCGTGATCAACTATATCGATCGTTCTGCCTTAAGCGTGCTTTGGCCAGATATCGTCGAAGAGATTTTTCCAGATAAAACAACACTGGAACGTAAGCAAATTTATGCCAACATCTCCATTGTGTTCATTTTTTCCTATGCATTTGGCCAAGCCATTTTTGGTAAAATCTTTGACTGGCTCGGCACCCGGTTGGGTTTTGTGTTATCAATTGGCGTTTGGTCGCTGGCAACCGCAGCCCATTCATTTGCCCAAGGGGTATTAAGTTTCTCAATTTTCAGAGCCATATTAGGTGTGGCTGAAGCCGGAAACTGGCCAGGTGCAGCAAAAAGCAACGCCGATTGGTTTCCAACCAAAGAACGCGCCTTAGCACAGGGAATTTTCAATTCTGGTGCGGCCATCGGTGGCATCGTGTCTATCCCACTTATCGCCTATATGACCGTGTACTTCAGCTGGCAAATGGTGTTTATTCTTATCGGTTTAATTGGTCTGTTATGGCTTATCCCATGGATAATTTTAGTTAAAGCACCGCCTCAATCTCACCCATGGATCACTGAAGAAGAACGCGAATACATCCTCACGGGACAAAAATGTACTCCTGAGGAACAACCCGATGCCAAAGAATACAACCCAACGACCAAAGAGTTGTTATGCCATAAACAAAGTTGGGGCGTGATTATTGCCTCTGCAGCAATCGACCCGATTTGGTGGCTATTTGTTTTCTGGATCCCCATCTACCTTAATGAAGTTTATGGTATGGATGTTAAATCGATTGGTATCTACGGCTGGGTTCCCTATGTCGGCGCAATGTTAGGCGCTTGGTGTGGTGGTTTACTCGCTCAAAATCGCCTCAAAGCCGGCTGGAGTGTAAACCGCACGCGAAAATTCACAATCACCTTAGGTTGCCTGATCATGCTACCCGCCTTGCTTGCAATGGCAGATCCTGGCGCCCCCACCACAGCAGTGCTGATTATGGCGGTGATCTTATTTGGGTTTCAAACCGCTATTGGTAATGTGCAGACTTTACCCAGTGACTTATATGGTAAAAAGGCGGTGGGTACCCTCGCAGGCTTATCTGGCATGGCCGCCAAACTAGGCGCCTTGGGGTTAACGGCGCTCGTGCCCTACTTAACCGCTGATGGTAACTATACCCCAGCGTTTGTTATTGGCGCTTCGTTAGCCGTTATTGCAATTGCTGCTGTATGGATACTGATCCCTAAAATAGCGCCAGTTTGCAAGCGCTAAACAACGATATTGAGTGAACATTGGCAGTTAAATTTAGAGTTTAAACAGATAGGGACCCGTTAATGAAGAACATTTATTTACTTGGCGAATGTATGATTGAGTTAATGAATACCTCGATGAATACCATGAAGCAATCTTTCGCCGGCGATGTTTATAACACTGCGGTGTATCTTAAGCGGGCGTTTCCAAAAACCAATGTTCACTTAGTCACCGTCGTTGGCACAGACAGGTTTAGTCAGAACATGATGACATGTTTTAAAGATGAAAATATTCAGTCTGATCTGGTATTTCAATCTAAAAACAAAGCGCCAGGGCTTTATGCTATCGATCTCGATGACAACGGCGAGCGTAGTTTTACCTATTGGCGAGAAAACTCAGCAGCTCGCCAGGTTATGCAGCATATCAATGATGCTGCCATCGCTCAGCTTAGCCAAGGCGATATGTTTTTCTTTTCGGGGATCTCTATCGCCGTCATTGAACCGAATGCCCGAGCAAGCTTTTGGCATATGGTTGACCAATTAATACAAGCGGGCGTACAGATTGTCTTTGACCCCAATTATCGCCCTAGAATGTGGTCAAGCCCAGGCGAGGCCAAGGCTCAGTTCCAATTAGCCTTCGCAAAAGCATCAACAGTTCTACCAGGAGTAGACGATTTTGAGCAATTGTTCTCCATCGACACAGCACAAGGAGTTATCGACTTTTTGGCTCCTTACCCCATCACGGAACTGATCATCAAAAACGGACCAGCATCACTGATTGTGGTTACCCAAAGCCTAAACGATGGCCAACCTCAAGAGATACAAGTCAGCCCCGTTAAGCACGTGGTTGATACTACGTCGGCGGGAGATTCATTCAATGGGGTATATTTAGGCGCGAAGCTCAATGGCATCAATGACTTCGAGGCTATCAACATGGCAGCACAATCTGCCGCCTATGTTATCCAACATAAAGGCGCCATAGTAGATAAGATCGGCTTCGACGAGTTTTTGCAAGCACGATTTTAATCATTCGCCCCACCTATCTAAACGGTTCACCTTATAGTTTTACTGATTAAGGTGAGCCTACTGCTCTTTCGTAAACGACTCCTCCCTATCCCTCGCTGCACTTTTCCTGCTAACTTCACCACAGCTACTCAGCACTAAGACTCTCCGTAACGGTTTAAGACATTCAGCCGCACAGGCAACCTTTTGTAATACCAATTTCCAATTCAAGATTACCCATTATTGAGTTAAACGAGTTCCCAAGCGTTAGATCACTCACCCCGTACCCACAATGAATCCGCGAAAAACAGCAACTTGCACACAAGGCAAATCACAGGAATAAAACCAAATAACTTACAACCAAGGAATTCAATATAAATTATTAATATTAAACAAAAAATACAGCAACACAACCATGAACACTAAGCCCAACTAGCAGAGTTCATTTCTCTCAAAGTGATGAATTCTTAATTATTTTCTTTTACCAAAAAAATAACTTACCTCCTCCTTAAACGCCAAAATACTGATAAATTTAAATTATTTAACCAACTCTTGAGTAAAAGTGTTTACATAAAAACAACTTACCTAGATGTATGACAAAATACATTTATTTGGTAATAACAATTTGCATTAACCGGTTGGGTGTTATATAAATGTTATCAGTAGTTAAAAACACAGTAATTGGTAATACAACATCACAACATAATTGAAATTGCGTTTTTGGGGAAGACAATGAAACTGAATCAAATAAGTGCCATGTTTAGTCATGCCAAAAGTAGAAGAAACAACCGAACTCTTTTTGGTGCTGCGCTAACTGCACTGTTAAGCATGCCAGTTGTTGCAGCAGAGCCAGCAACTGATGCACAACAATCAGACACCAGTGAAATTGAAGTTATCACGGTAAAAGGTATCTTTGGTAGTTTAAAGGCTGCCAATTTGATCAAGCGCACTGATGACCGCATTGTCGACGCCATTGTTGCAGAAGATATTGGTAAGTTACCAGACAACAATATCGCCGAAGCTTTACAGCGCGTAACCGGCGTGTCCATTGGCACTGATTTTGGTGTGGGCGAATCTGTAACAATCCGCGGCGTTTCCGAAAACCTCATTCTATTAAATGGCCGCTCCACCGCGGGATCAGGCCGAGGCGGTATTGGATTAGATGATTTTCCCTCTAGCTTCCTAAAAACCGTAGAAGTCATCAAGTCGCCCACACCAGATATGATTGAAGGGGCGCTCGGTGGCACGATCAACATGGAAACCATTCGTCCATTAGAACTCACAGAGCCGCTAGTAGCGATTACACTTGATGGCGAATATTCTGACAAAACAGAAAATACAGCACCTAACCTCTCTCTCGGTATCGGCCATAACTGGGATTTAGGTGACGCAGGTACTTTTGGTGCATCAGCAAACATCGCTTACTTAGATCGCGAATTACGCCGCGATGAATACTTCAACAAAGTCGACCTTCAAGATAATATCGATATTGATGGTAACGGTACAGTAGATGATTCCGGTGGCCCAAATGGCAAATACCTACGCCGAACACAAACAACGGTTGAACAAAAAACAGAGCAGCGTGAACGTACTGCATACGGGATATCTCTTCAGTGGGCGCCCGTCAGTGAAGAAGTTAATATCTATTTAGATCTCAATGCGACCAAACTTGACGGCGGACAATCTGCTTACTCTATTCTTGATGTGGGTGGTAGCTCTGTCGCCAGAAGTGACTCATACTACGACGGTAACGGTCAATTGCATAACTATGACTTGGATGGTGTGCTCGTTATTCCAAAAACTTGGAGTGACTTCACCACATCAGATACCACCTCTAATGCCATAGGCGGTGATTGGTTTATCACCGATGATATTGAGCTATCTGCTGAGTATTCACTGTCAACATCAAAAGAAAAGCAGACCGCGAACGAATTTAATTTACGCCCCATTGAGCGTACCGATCCAACATTGGATTTAGTCACCCATACCAGTACCGGGAGTTCAACGACGGGCAACGGCATTCCCGCATATATGTATGCTGATCCCGGAATGCTAACCAATCCAGATAACTTAGTTTTTCGGGAGTTTTTCCACAAAACCTTAGAAACAGATAACGAAGAACAAGCGTTGCGGTTTGATCTTAAAATCAGCGATGTGGGTGTCGATTGGATTTCAGCGGTTAAAGTTGGGGTACGTTTTACCGAACGTGATTTCACTGCTAATCGATATGATCTAAAGCCGGTTAATGGCAATACCACCCTTAAAGATTCTTATAAGAAAGCAGTCAATGCTGATGGCCTATACAGCCCAATATGGACCGATAACCCACTGCTAACCGACAGTTTTAAAACCGTCAATATGAGCAACTCATTTGACCAAACTGGTCTCGCTGGCCTAAACGACATGCTGACATACAATGTCTATGATAGTGACCTATTGCAAAACACTGAAGCGACCTATGCGCTTGTGCAGCAAATATTACAAGATACATCTTATGCAATGACGGGCTCACTGGCTGACAACATAGTTGAAGACAACGGTGCCTATAAAGAAATTAATGAGAAAACCGGTGCGATATATGCACAATTGCATTTAGAGTTTGATGAGTTAACCGCCGTATTCGGTGGTCGTTATATTCAAACCGAGCTGGAATCGAGTGTTGTTGCATCAGTTGATGCTAACGGTAACAGAATGCTTGAAACTGGTAAAAACGATTATTCTGACTTCCTACCTAGCTTGAATGTGACTTACACCCTCACAGACGAGACTTTGATACGCTTTGCAGCTGCTAAGGTTATGCGTCGTGCTAACTTTAGTGAGCTCAGCCCTGCGCTTTCTATCGATAACTCTCTGGTCACCGGTGCCCAAGGCTCTTACCAATTAGAACCTTATCGCGTAACCCAGTATGACCTTTCTGTTGAACACTACTTTGATAATGGCGGTATTATTTCGGCAGCGTTATTCTATAAGGACGTCAACTCCTTTACACAAACTGACAGCAGCTGTTTAGCCGACCCAAGTACCATTGAAGGGCAAAATACTACCGAGTGGAGCAATGTGTGCTTGCTCGATACTGCAGGTCAAAGCCAAGGTAATGTCAATTTTGCAACTGAGGCGCAAGGCTTAGGCTATGTTAACGCTGAAAAATCAGCAGGCCGCACAGGTATTGTGGTAGACACCGACGTGAACGGTGGCAGTGGTGAAGTGAGAGGCTTAGAACTTGCTTACCAACAGCAACTGACCTTTTTACCCGGCTTCTGGGCAGGCTTTGGTGTGAACGCTAACTATACCTACGCCGACAGCGAGCAGCCAGATGGTAATCCGCTACTCAATATTTCTAAGAACACAGCCAATGGTCAGCTTTACTGGGAAAACGAACAATTGCAATTCCGCTTAGCTTATAACTGGCGTGACCGTTACTTATACTCGCAAGCAGAGAAACGAGTTCAAACGGTGGGCACATTAGGTTACAACGTATTTAACCAAAATGATCCAACAGCAGATAACTTTGATGCCACAGTAGGTAATAACTACCGCGAAGCCAGAGGTCAGTTTGATTTCTCTGCAAGCTGGGATATTAATGAGCACTTCACCCTAGTCGGCAACGTGGTTAACCTCACTGGTGAGCCCATTGAATATACCACCGAGCTCGGTTCAGTCTGGAAGTACAGTGAATCAGACCGTCGCTACACATTAGGCGTTCGAGCTAAGTTCTAACGACTCCGCTTACAGAGCCTACCCCACAGATAGGCTCTGAGCTTTTCCTTAACATAAAACTTAATCCCCTACTGTTAGCTTACTGTCCTTAACACTGCTGGTAGACAAAACTCAATGCACAGATTATTACCAAAAAACAAACATTGGTAACAATGATTGGTTGACAGCAAACAAAAACCTGTAATAACATGATTACCAGTAAATGAGTAAGTTGGTCTGCAAGGAAAAATGATTGCCAGTTACACCAACCTTCAACTTAAAAAATTTGGTTTTCACATAATATTAGGAGTTAGATATGACAAAGCCTGTCATCGGTTTTATCGGACTGGGTCTCATGGGCGGCAACATGGTAGAGAACTTGCAAAAGCGTGGCTTTGAACTGCAGGTAATGGACCTCAATCAGGACGCGGTTGATGCCTGCATCGACAGAGGTGCCACCGCCGCAAGTTCAGCAAAAGCATTAGCGGCTTCCAGTGATATCGTCATGCTTTGTCTTACAACTTCAGCGGTGGTAGAAAAGCTAGTGTATGGTGATGATGGTATTCTTGCAGGCATCAAACCGGGTGCGGTATTGATTGATTTTGGTACCTCAATTCCTGCTTCTACCCGCAAAATTGGTCAGGACTTAGCCGCCAAAGGTGCCGGTATGATTGATGCACCACTCGGTCGCACCCCAGCTCACGCCAAAGACGGTTTGTTAAACATCATGGCTGCGGGTGACTTAGACACCTTTAACAAGGTAAAGCCTGTGCTTGAACAACAAGGCGAGAACGTGTTCCATTTAGGTCAGTTAGGTGCCGGTCATACCACTAAGTTGATCAACAATTTTATGGGTATGACCACCGTTTGCGCTATGTCTCAAGCATTTGCCGTTGCTGATCTTGCCGGTGTTGACCGCCAGCAGCTGTTTGACATTATGTCCACAGGCCCCTCTAACTCACCCTTTATGCAGTTTTGTAAAAACTATGCAGTCGACGGTGTCAGCGATCTTGGGTTTTCTATCGCCAATGCCAATAAAGATTTAGGCTACTTCTTGAAAATGCTCGAGGATTTGGGCACACAGTCTAAGATAGCAGAAGGCTCATCTGCCAATCTTAACGCGGCTTTTGATGCGGGTATGGGTAATGGCAATGTACCGGAAATCTTTGATTACTTTCTCAAGCTTAACAAGTAAAATTTAACAGCTAGGATCACTACCGTTTAGTGCTCTGCCCGCTAAACGGTAGTTTATCAACCTCAAACACTAGCCTTTCATCCTTACAGCGCATTTAGACACCATCGCACCATGACAACACTTTACAGTCCCCAGTGAATATAATGCCCGAGAGCTTATTGCTCTTCGCGCAAGAACACAGGCGCTGTAACCGTAGATTCCGCTTCACTATAATAATAACCTGCACTATCAAATTTGATCAGTGCATCCAATGATTCAACATTGTTGTCCAACATGTAACGCACCATCATGCCGCGTGCCTTTTTGGCAAAAAAGCTAATCACCTTATATTGACCGTTCTTTTTATCTTTAAACACCGGAGTCACAAGACTTGCAGTCAAGTTTTTGTGTTTCACGGCTTTAAAATACTCATTTGATGCCAAATTAATAATAAACTCGTCACCTTGAGCTGCTGTTGTCTGGTTGATTTCATCTGTAATGATATCGCCCCAGAACTGATAAAGATTGGCGCCTCTGTCATTGGCTAATCGCGTGCCCATTTCTAGTCGATAAGCTTGCATAAGATCTAAAGGCTTTAACAAACCGTATAACCCGGATAAAATTCGCAATTGTTGCTGCGCTTTTTGTAAGCCGGTATCAGACAGAGTATCAGCGTCAAGCCCAGTATAAACGTCGCCTCTAAAAGCAAACACTGCTTGTTTAGCATTGTCGATTGTAAAGTCTGCATCCCAGCTACTAAATCTGGCTACGTTAAGGCCAGCAATTTTATCGCTCACTTTCATCAACGAAGCGATATCGCTGGGGCTTAGTTGGCGGCAGACATCGATAAGTTGTTCACTTTGTTTAAGCAATGTTGGAATAGTATAACTTTGCGTTGCTGCTGGGGTGTCAAAATCAAGCGTTTTTGCCGGTGAAATCAAAATTAACATATGATGCCTTATGTAGATATTGTTTGATGATGACAATCATACTGATCAATAACAAAAAAACCACGCTTATAAAGCATGGTTTTTTAGATTGTACTTATTGAGCTTTCATATCAAGCTAGCTGCAAGTCACGCTTACCTTATGTTTTTTCATCGGCCCACTCACCGTCTTCCACCCCTTTAATTTCAGGGAACTGAGCGGCATCAAATGTGGGCTGTACACCTTGTTTAATTTGACGTTCGTAGTCTTTCACCACCGCGAAGGCAACTTTAGACAACAACACAATGGCGGTAATATTGACCAAAGCCATCAATCCCATGGAAACATCAGCAAAGTTCCACACAAGCTTCAGCGATGCGACGGATCCTGTCATGACCATCGCCAATACCAGAGCACGAAACACATAAAGTATGTTTTTGTTTTTAGTCAAAAACAGTATGTTGTTTTCTGCGTAGCTATAATTAGCAATAATTGATGAGAAACAAAATAGAATTATCGCAAACGCAATAAAATAGGCAGACCAAGAGCCAAGCTCATTGCTCAGCGCAAGTTGAAGTAATCCAATGCCTTCATGTCCAGCAGGGTTAGCCAGCACCCCAGATAACAAAATAATCGCAGCTGATGCAGTACAAATCACAATAGTATCAACAAATACACCGATCATTTGTACAAACCCTTGTGATGCGGGATGATTCGGGTTTGGCGTTGCCGATGCGGCGATATTCGCCGCGCTTCCCATACCAGCTTCGTTAGAGAATAACCCACGCGCAATCCCCGCCATCATCGCCCCCATCGCACCACCGGCGGCTTCTTCCCAGCCAAAAGCACTTTTAACAATAAGCGTTAATGCCGCTGGCACTTGATCAATATTGCTTATTAACACCACAAGAGCGATAGCAAAATACGCGGCGGCCATGACTGGAACAATCAACTCTGATGCTCGGGCCACCTTTTTTAAACCGCCGCAAATAATGTAACCCGATGCCAGTACAATCACTAAGCCTACAAGCGTTTTATCCAGGCCAAATGCATTGTTCAGTGCATCTGTCATGGTGTTTGCTTGCGCGGCATTAAAAGCAAAACCGAAGGCAATGATGAGCAAAATAGAGAATAAAATGCCCATCCACCTTTGCCCTAAACCTTTTTCCATGTAATAAGCTGGGCCTCCACGGTACTGCCCTTCACTGTCTTTGACCTTGTAGACTTGTGCAAGTGTCGACTCAATAAAAGCGGTCGCCATTCCAAGCAGTGCAATGAGCCACATCCAAAAAATAGCGCCTGCTCCGCCCACCGTGATTGCAACCGCAACGCCAGCCATGTTGCCGGTACCAACACGGGCGGCCATCGATGTACAGAAAACTTGAAATGAGGAGATCCCATTCACTTTTTTCCGCCCCTGGATCACCAGTTTTGCACCGTGACCAAACAACCTAAACTGTATAAACCCTAAGCGCAGCGTAAAAAAGACGCCAGCCGCCACGAGTACATAGATAAGTAAACTCCCCCACAGCACGCCATTAACAGCATTAACGGTTGATTCAACTGCATTAATTAACGATTCAAACATCATTATAATTCATCCCCATGACAAACATAATCGAGCGATCTCGCACTGGATTAGGTTTGGCTTGTGTTTATTTTTCTACTCATTATTGAGCTGAAAACAGCTTTACTTTCTATTCACAAAGCTGCGCAAAGTGGAACCTAAAGTGTAATTAACTTGAGAGTAGCATTGAGCGCCCATAAAGTAGATCACTATCTCAGGTTAACATCGCTTATCTTGCATGAGTAACGCACAGTGGCGGTAAACATACGCATTCAGGGTATCAAGCGTTCTGATTATCGATAAGATCACTCTGACATGCAATGGTGCATTCAAATTCGTTATAAAATTACCATTTGTTTTTTAATCTTCAAATAAAAAATAGCACAGTACAAACCAAAATAAGAAAGGCAGCGATCACAGTTCACCATCCAAGCGACATATAAATCACATTAAAACATATAAATGATAAAAATTAATAACCAACAAAACACAATAGCAACATCTACGCTGCCATTAAATGCAGTACAAATGAGTTTCGATAAATAAGATATAGAACACGTTTTTGTAAAAAAATTACACGTATAGTGACCAGCATCAAATTTGTTTAACTTTATGATCACGTAAATGGGGTTGTTTATGTCACATCAGCAAGAGATTGTTTCCTTAAAGAAATTCGTTAGAGCAACTAACTTTCTGGCGACGTCACAAATTTATTTAAAGCAAAATGTTTTGCACAAGCGCGCACTCGCTCATACCGATATTAAACCAAGATTATTAGGCCACTGGGGAACATGCCCAGGCATTAACTTTGTCTATGCAAACGTTAACCGTCTAATCACTAAACATAATCGTTCATTTGTTTACCTTGTGGGTCCAGGTCATGGGTTCCCTGCAGTCCAAGCTAACTTGTTCATGGAAGGATCACTCAGTCACTTCTACCCAGACACAATCCCTTATAATGAAGATGGCATTACTGATATTTGTCAAAAGTTCTCAGCTGCCTACGGTTACCCTTCGCATGCAAACCCTGAAGCGCCGGGCCAGATCCTTGAAGGTGGCGAACTTGGTTACTCACTTTCTGTTGCGTGGGGCGCAGTGCTTGATAATCCGGATTTAATTGCGGCTTGCCTGATTGGTGACGGTGAATCAGAAACGGGTCCGTTGGCCGCGTCTTGGTATGCTAACCGCCTTGTTTCACCAAAAAACAACGGTGCTGTATTACCAATTGTCCATATTAATGGCTACAAAATTTCCGGCCCAACCCGTATGGGACGCATGAGCCATGAAGAACTTGATCTTGAATTCCGCGGTTTAGGTTACCACCCCATTATTGTTGATGATGAACTAGAGCAAGATGTCTATGAGCAAATGACAGCAGCCATGGACTTATCTTATGACATGATCAATGACATTCAAACTCGCGCAAGAGCCGGCGAAGATATCGTTAAGCCACGCTGGCCTGTCATTTTAATGCGCACTGCTAAAGGTTGGACTGGTACTGCTCAGTATAATGGGAAGAAGCTTGAAGGTAACTGTGAATCTCACCAAGTTATCGTCAACAAGTGTGCTACTGATAAAGGTCACCTTGACGCCTTAAACACTTGGCTTGCGAGCTACAAGTTTGATGAGCTGTACAGCATTAATGAGCAAGGTGAGCTGATTTTTGACAAAGATATTCAATCTCTGATCCCACCTAAAGAACTCTCTTGTGGCCGTCAGCACTTAAGTTATGGTGGTGAAGTCGTTCGAGCACTGACTAACCCAGATCTTGAAAAATTAGCTTACGGCCCTGAAACACCTCGTGGTCAACGTGGTGTATCAATGTTCAAAATGGGTGAGTGGATGCGTGATGCATTTAAACTTAACCGTGACCAACGTAACCTACGGATCTTCTGTCCAGATGAAACCTATTCTAACCAGTTGCAAGCTGTGTTCGAAGAAACATCACGTGCGTGGCAGTGGCCTATCGAAAGTTGGGACGAAGACATGTCTCGCGATGGTCGCGTCATTGAATTACTCTCTGAAAACTTACTTTTCGGTATGCAGCACGGTTACACGGTAACTGGCCGTCACGCGATGTTCCCAACTTATGAGGCTTTCTCACAAGTAGTCTCATCTATGGCTGATCAATACTGTAAATACGTATACGCAAGCCAAGGTGTGCACTTCCGTAAGCCTGTACCGGCTTGTAACGTAGTATTATCCTCGCTACTTGAGCGTCAAGATCACAACGGTTATTCTCATCAAAACCCTTCTTTCTTAGGGGCGATGCTTGAGAAACACCCTAAAATCATCTCAGCATACTTGCCTGCTGACGGTAACAGCACACTGGTTTACACTGAACGTGCATATGCTGACCGCGACAAACTGAACATTTTAGTTGCAGGTAAAAAAGATCTTCCACAATGGCTGACACTTGATGAAGCTCGCCAACAAGCCAAAGACGGTGTCATGGTTTGGGACTTCGCATCAGATGAAAACCCAGATGTCGTACTTGTAGGTTGTGGTGACTACGTAACACAAGAAGCGATGGCCGCTTTAGTACAGATCCGTGAATTACTACCACGCGTTCGCATTCGTTTTGTCAGTGTCACAGAGCTCACCAGCAGTGGCTTAGGTAGCCTTGAGTTCCAAAGCAAACCTTGGATGATGGATGAAATCTTCACCGCAGACAAAGGCGTAGTCTTTAACTACCACGGCTATCCAAACACCATTAAAAAATTGGTATTTGATTACAAAGGCAGTGACCGCTTCAGAATTAAAGGCTATGAAGAAGAAGGCTCAACAACCACACCATTTGACATGGGTGTGCGTAATGGTACTTCTCGTTACCACCTTGTTATCGATATGGCTTATAAGCTGTTCCAGCAAGGCGTTATTGATGAGACTCAACACGTCGCGATTACCACCGATATGTTGCAACGCTTAGTTGACCACAGAAATTACATTAAGGCTAACGGCGTAGACCCTGTAAGCATTGAAAATTGGGTTTGGACTCGATAACCTACTAATCTAATTAGTATACTAACACCAACTAAAAGGGTACTTTCTGATGAAAGTACCCTTTTTTATTTCATCTACTGCATTTACACACCCAATAAAGTGGAAAATATCACACTGAGCACCAATAATAGTGGCTGCCAGCTACAAAACCAAAGGATCTCCGTGATATGTGCTGGCACTACTTATCCGAATTTAAGTAGGCGGAGGCGTTTTATGATTAAAACATAAGGATTAGGATGATGAAAAAAACTCTACAAGTCGTATTACTGACCTCAATGTTCCCCTTCGCAGCCAACGCAGCAGACGGCATGAGCCCCTGGTATGTCGGTAGCGGTGTTGGGATCAACAACTATGAACCCAACTGCGATCAGAAAACCATGAAAAAATGTGGCGAAGATGCCCCCTATGCATGGGATGTATTTGCAGGCTACCTTTTCAACGATTATTTTGGTGCAGAGCTAGGCTATCGCGATCTAGGCCGTGCAGAGTGGGTTGATTATTCGAATAAACTTAATGATGTAGGCACTAAAGGGACAAGCCTTGGTCTAGTTGCATTTTGGCCATTTGCCAACCGTTGGAGCTTATCGGCTGAAGCTGGTGCCTTAAACTACCTCATTTACAATAACAAAAATTACGGTAGTGAGTACTATAGCGACAGTGGCACTGCACCTTATTTTGGTGCCGGCATTGGCTACAATATTACCGACAACTTAAAGCTACAAGCTAAGTATCGTCGTTATGAAAATCTGAACGAAGACAAGTGGAAAACACTTGAGATGGAAAGCAACTATTGGGGTCTAGAGCTAAGCTATCGTTTTGGTAGTAAATCTAAACCTATCGCTCCTGCCGCACCAGTAATCGTGGGCGATGCAGATAAAGACGGTGTTAACAATAACAACGATCAATGTCCAAACACGCCAGCGGCACATAAAGTCGATGCCAATGGCTGTACGGTTTACCATGAAGTACAAGATAAGTTTGATATCGAAGCTAAATTTGACAACAATTCTGCCGTTGTCAAAAAGGCATCTTATGATGATATCCAGCAGTTAGCTGACTACATGAAAAAGCATCCCAACGCGAAAGTCACTATTGCAGGTCATGCCTCTACTCCAGGTACTGCCGATTATAACATGGACTTATCCAAGCGCCGCGCTAATGCCGTAGCCAACATTCTGATCAGTCAATACAGCGTAGCATCACATCGAGTGTCGACCAAAGGTTATGGCGTCACTCAACCATTGATTAAAGGCAGCTCACTGAACGCTAACCGAGCTAACCGCCGTTTTGAGGCGCATGTCACAGGTACAGATAAAGTGCCTGTACTTAAGTAACCTACGCAGTCAATATCACTATTTGTGATTAAACGTATCATCGCCATGACTGGCACCATGCTTTGAACACTGCCTAATAAGCTCACGGCTACGCTAAGTCGCTGTGAGCTTTTTGCTACATACTGCCCGCAATGGTGTACTCAAAACGTCGCAATAGTTCAGAAACAAAGACGCTGCTAGGAAGCAAATACTGATTTTTAATGCCGACAGTCTTATTTTGTTCACAAACAACATCAACATCGTCATGAAACTGTTTAATGTATTTGTAATAATGGAACGGCAAAATCAATATTTTAACGATGTTTTAAGTCTTTTAAATGATTTTCACCCGCTTTTATGTAATTTTTTTTCATATTTAGTTGGAATAATCATTAAAATGGCTTTTAATACCTTGCTAATTAACCCTCATATTTATGCTGCTCATTGAGAAGGATGCAATTCACATGGCCAACACATTAGAACAACTCAAACCCATCACTACTATCGTGGCGGATACTGGAGATATTGAAGCCATCAAGCGCTACCAGCCTGAAGATGCGACAACCAATCCATCTTTAATCTTGAAAGCGTCTCAAATCCCTGAATACAGTGGTTTAATAGACAATGCTATCTCTTGGGCAAAAGAGCAGAGTGATGATCTTGAGCAACAAATCGAAGATGCCGGTGATAAACTCGCGGTTAATATTGGTCTTGAGATCTTAAAAATTGTTCCTGGCCGCATTTCTACTGAAGTCGATGCTCGTCTTTCATTTGACAAAACAGCATCCATTGCCAAAGCACATAAACTGATCAAGCTTTACAAAGAAGCCGGCATCGACAAATCACGTATTTTGATAAAACTTGCCGCGACATGGGAAGGGATCTGTGCTGCCAAAGTACTCGAGCAAGAAGGTATTAACTGTAACCTCACGCTTTTGTTTAGTTTTTCTCAAGCTAGAGCCTGTGCAGAAGCCGGAGTTTACTTGATCTCCCCCTTCGTAGGCCGCATACTTGACTGGTACAAGAAAGACACAGGTCTTGCGTATTCTGCCACAGAAGATCCAGGCGTTATCTCTGTCACCAATATCTACAATTACTACAAGCGCCATGGTTTTAACACCGTCGTAATGGGAGCGAGTTTCCGTAACACAGGTGAAATTATTGAACTTGCAGGTTGTGATAGATTAACAATTGGTCCAGCTCTTCTAGAAGAGCTCTCTAACAGTCAGACACCCGTTGTACAAAAGCTACTCCCAACAACCGACATCGTTGCAGCAGAGCCTGCCATGACTGAAGCACAATTTCGCTGGGAATTTAATGAAGATGCCATGGCTGTTGAAAAACTGGCCGAAGGGATCCGTAACTTTGCCGTAGATCAGGGCAAACTAGAAGTGATGCTAAAAGTCCAACTAGCGTCTTAAAGGAATAGGGCAATTAAAATGACCACACTGACTCAGCTTGCCAGTTGGCAAGCTTTAGCGCTGCACAGCAATACCATTGCCCATATGCGTGAGCTGTTTCAAAATCAGCCTACACGCTTTGAAGACATGTCAACCAAAGCGTGCGGACTGTTGTTGGATTACTCTAAAAATAGAGCGTCAAAGGAGACTTTATCGCTACTTTTTTCATTGGCAAAAGAGTCAAAGCTTGAAGATAAAATCAAAGCAATGTTTGCGGGCGATGCTATCAACAACACAGAGCAGCGCGCAGTACTCCACACTGCATTGCGTGCGCCTAAAAGCAAACAAATTTATGTAGACGGCGTCGATATCGTCGCTGAGGTACACCAAACCTTAGATAAAATGGAAGGCTTTGTTCGCTCTGTGACACAAGGTCAATGGAAAGGCTATACAGGCAAAACCATCACTGACGTTGTCAGTATTGGTATTGGTGGTTCATTTTTAGGACCTAAAATTGTTTCTCAAGCGCTACGTCCTTATTGGACAGGTGATATTAATTGCCATTTTGTGGCCAATGTTGACGCCAGTTCAATTACTGAAAAGCTTAAAACGCTTGATCCACAAACGACATTATTTGTCATGTCCTCGAAGTCTTTTGGCACTCAAGAAACATTAACCAATACTTTAAGCGCTAAAGATTGGTTTTTAGCACAAGGTGCGACCCAAGCTGATGTTGCTAAGCACTTTGTTGCCGTTAGCTCAAATGTGGCCAAGGCCACGGCGTTCGGTATCGATGCGAACAACATCTTCCCGATGTGGGACTGGGTCGGTGGGCGTTATTCGCTCTGGTCTGCGATTGGTTTACCTATCGCACTGCTAGTGGGTATGGATAACTTTCGTCAGCTTTTAGCCGGTGCCCATGAAATGGATAACCATTTCTTTGAAGCCCCACTTGAAACTAATATGCCTGTGATCATGGGCATGTTCTCATTGTGGTATGGCAACTTCTTTAATGCCCAATCACATGTTGTGCTCACCTATGATCACTATTTACGCGGTTTACCTGCTTATTTTCAGCAGTTAGACATGGAAAGCAACGGCAAATCAGTGACATTAAATGGCACTGATGTTGATTACAGCACAGGCCCTGTTATTTGGGGCGGTGAAGGCACCAATGGTCAACACGCCTATCACCAATTGCTTCATCAAGGTACAGCGCTTATACCTGCTGATTTTATCATGCCGCTCAATAGCCATAACCCTCTGGGTCAACACCATGTCCAACTTGCTTCAAATTGCTTTGGCCAAACACAAGCGTTAATGCAAGGGCGCACTTATGATGAAGCATTAGCCGAGCTCAACGGCAGCAGCTTATCTGATAGCGAGAAAAAATTAATTGCTCAGCATAAAGTCATGCCCGGTAACAAACCGAGTAATACACTGCTGATGGACAAGCTCACCCCCGCAACATTGGGTGCATTAATTGCACTTTATGAACATAGAACCTTTGTACAAGGGGCAATATGGGAGATAAACTCTTTTGATCAATGGGGTGTCGAACTGGGCAAACAATTGGGTAATGATGTACTTGATAGGCTGGTAGCTGAGCATGATGCCGTCGCCCTAGACAGCTCAAGTAACGCACTTATCAACATTTTCAGGCACGCTAAAATTTAAGCTAACGATTTATCCTTAAAGTCAGTTTCGACTGGCTTTAAGGCGTTTCTATCTCCTCAAGTCGTCACACTCACCCACCCTACAATATTGCCACTCGACTCCTGCAGCATCGATCACAACACTTGCGCCAGCCATCGCACACGCAAAGCCGCTCTGCTCGAGTACAACTAACGGTTGAACGTCATCAAAGCTTCACTTTAAATTAACAATAGATAAACATTTATGTTGCATGATACTTAAAAAGCATGCTATTTATTTGAAGGTCAAATAAACAACAGGAGGTTGTGATGAATCGACTTGATTATGGTCATACGTTAGAGACTATCGTTGAAAAGCCAAGCCGCTCAAAAGGTACCAACAAAAAACGTAAATGGCGAGAGATTGAAACCCTCAAAGAAAAGCACCGCCTACAAAAAGAGCTTCAAGACATCGACAATTGTTTTGATAGTGGGTTAGACAACCTCCGTAACTAAAAAAGCGCCGAAAGGCGCTTTTTTTATGTCGTAATAAACGCAGTGCTTTAATCGTCTAAGACTGAAAACAAATGCGCTTTTAAAGTATTAAAATCTGCAGCAAGTTCAGCCGATAAAATACGCTTAGGCACGACATTCTCTAGCGCTTGCGGCAGTGGTAAGTGAAGATCTAGTACCGATTCAACCACTTCATTAAACTTAGCGGGATGAGCAGTTCCCAGGAAAATGCCTTTCTCACCTGTTTGCATTGTCTGCGTTAATGCAAAGGCAGCAATCGCAGCATGCGGCTCAGAAAGATAACCTTGCTGGTGCAGTGATTTAACAGAATCTGCCGTGTCTGCTTCTGATACTCCCACGCCCATAATATCTGTTAGCGACCAATTCATGGCCTTCACAATCGCTTCAACTCTTGGCCAGTTGCTTGGCTCTGCGACATCCATCGCATTAGACATGGTTGCTACCGTTAAGTGTGGCGACCATTGCCCGTTATCTAAGTAACGAGGCACGGTGTCGTTACTGTTTGTTGCGGCAACAAAGCGCTTTACAGGTAAGCCCATCGCTTTAGCAAATAAACCTGCTGTTAAATTACCAAAATTGCCGCTTGGCACCGCAATCACCGGATCGTCATTGTGTTGCTGTTTATACTGAGCCACAGCCTCAAAGTAGTAACAGATTTGCGCAAGTAAACGACTAATGTTAATTGAGTTGGCAGAATTAAGGTGCAAACCATCACGAATATCGCTGTCTTCGAAAGATTGTTTCACCAATGTTTGACAAGCATCAAAATCAGCATTAACTGCAACAGTGTGAATGTTATCGCCAAGTGTGGTGAACATTTTTTCCTGCAAAATACTGATCTTGCCTTTCGGATACAGCACCACCACATTGATATTATCTAACCCGTAAAACGCATCGGCGACAGCTGCGCCCGTGTCACCTGAGGTCGCCGTAAGGATGTTGATTTTATCTTCATTGGCTAGCTCATTTAAGCATTGCGCCATAAAACGAGCCCCGAAGTCTTTAAACGCTAATGTCGGGCCATGAAACAACTCTAAGCTATACAAGTTTTGTGTCGCTTGCACTAATGGCAACTCAAAGTTAAATGCTTTTTCAACCAAACGGTCTACTGTTTCTTGCCCTAACTCAGGCGCAAGCCAAGCACCAATGACTTTTTGACTGCGCTCAACAAACGGCAATGCTAATAGACTCTCAAGATTATCTAATGTTGGAATGCTTTTTGGAAAAAACAACCCACGATCTTTCCCCAGCCCTAGTTTTACCGCCTCAGTAAAACTGACCACTTGAGAGGGGTGTTTTAAGTTATATAACTCCATGACTCGTCCTTTAATTCTATGCTTAATTCTGTTTTGTAGCGTGATGGAAAGCCCGCGCGCCCAATCACGCTATGAGTTAGACGCGACGCGCACCTAACTCATCGATTTTACAAATGTGTGAAAAACCCGACTTGGGATCGATATAATGCTCATCTAACCAGTGCTTAGCAGCCTGTGCAATGTCTGCATTATCAGTCACAGTAAACAAAGTCGGCCCACTGCCCGAGATCCCTGTGGTTAACATTCCTAGCGCATCAAGTGCTGATTTAGCCTGTTGATAGTTAGGGATCTCAGCGGCGCGATATGGCTCTGCCAATACGTCTTTTAACACTGAAATAGCAAGCTGACTGTCTTGCTTATAGCTTGCATGGACAAATGCACTGAGATAACGGCCAAAATCAATCGTGGTCTGTTTGTTATAATGTTCAGGCATCAGCGCACGCATTCGCGCTGTAGATAAAGAGATCCCAGGGTAAGCCACAACCCAGTACCACTGTTTAAACGTCGGAATAGACTCACAGATCACTTGTGGAGTCTCAAGCATCAACTGCATTCCTCCAAGAAAACAAGGCGCGACATTGTCATAATGGACAGAGCCGCTGATCTTACCTTCAAAATCCCCCATCAGCTTAAGCACTTGTTGCTCTGTAAAAGGCTGTCCAAAATATTCATTCAACGCCATTAATGCTGCCACGACAGAACTCGCACTTGATCCCAAGCCGCTGCCCACAGGTAAGTTCTTTTCCAGCGTCAGTTTAAGCCCAGCATTTTGTTCTACATGTTCAAGAAAAAATACCGCACATTGATACACAATATTGTCAGCTTGATTAACCGGTAACTTAGCAGCCCATCGGCCAGTCACACTCAATGTTAGCCCTTGCTCTGCAGACTCGACCGTCACTTTGTCGCCAAGGAGGCTGCCGTCGATGGGCGCCAGTGCGCCACCGAGCAAGTCAAAGCCAACGCCTACATTTCCCATAGAGGCGGGTGCATAAATGGTTACGCTCATGCCCCCACCTCACGTGTCCAGTTTAGTGTACGTAATATATCAGCAAAAGCACCTGCAGCAGTCACATCGGTTCCCGCTCCGTAGCCTCTTAGTACAAACGGAATCGGTTGGTAGTAACGGCTATAAAACGCTAACGCATTTTCGCCGCCTTTAACGCTATACAATGGATCCCTGGCATCAACTTCGGCAATCTTTACCTTACAGCCTTCATCATCGATTTGACCGACATAACGCAGCACTTTACCCGTTGCTTTGGCAGCTTCAATACGCGCTGCAATAACGGCGTCAGCATTAGGTAAGTTGGACATAAAGGTTTCAACATCACCTGCCGCGTCAAAGGTGCTAGGTAAAACAGATTCTACGTGGATATCGGATAATTCGAGCTCCATGCCGACTTCGCGAGCCAAAATCAATACTTTACGCGCAACATCCATGCCGCTTAAGTCATCACGTGGATCGGGCTCGGTAAAGCACTTATCCCTTGCGATGCTAGTGGCTTGAGACAATGTCATGCCTTCATCTAACATTCCAAAAATGTAAGATAAACTGCCTGAAAGAATACCGTTAAAACGCAATAATTTATCACCAGCAAACAACAGTTTTTTCAAATTATCGATAACCGGAAGACCTGCGCCAACAGTGGTTTCATACAAAAATTGGCGACGTTGTTTTAAGGCTGTTTGACGTAATGAACGGTAGTAATCCATATCACGGGTGTTGGCTTTTTTATTGGGCGTGACCACATGAAGGCCCGCATTCATGATCGCCAAGTATTGATCAGATACATGCTCGCTCGACGTGCAATCAACAAAAACAGGGTTTAACAATTGCTGATCTTTAGCCCACAGTAACATCGCTTCGATATCAGCGGCTTGCTCAGAATCGGCAAACAGCCCTTGCCAGCGAGCTAAATCGATCCCTTGGGCATCGAGTAACATCTGTTTTGAATTAGCAATGCCACACACCCGAACGACGATGTGCTGCTCTTTTAGCATCTCGCACTGCTGTTTTATTTGCTCAAGTAAACCTGCGCCAACATTACCGCAGCCCACCAGGAACACATCAAGATAATGCTGCACATCAAAGAAGGATTGATGACAAGCGGAAATGGCATGTTTGGTCTTTCGCTGCTCTACCACTGCTGAAATAGAACGCTCAGAGGAGCCCTGTGCAATCGCGACAATATTAACTGTTGCTTGTGCCAATGCTTGGAAAAATTTAGCCGCGACGCCTTGATGCGTACGCATGCCATCACCAATCAAAGATACAATCGCCAACTGATGTCGCATTTCAATAGGCTCTAATAACTCACTCTTTAGCTCTAATTCAAATTCTTGCTCTAACGCATATTTCGCTTTAATCGCATCTTCAGTCGCCACACAAAAACTAATACTGTATTCAGATGAACTTTGCGTGATCAACGACACCGATACACCTGAGCGTGAAATCGCGCCCAATGTACGGCTCGCCATCCCCACCATGCCTTTCATGCCCGGCCCTGAAACATCGAACATGGTTTGATCATCAAGATTTGAAATCGCTTTCACATTTAACCCCGTTTCATCCGGTGCGTTAGAGACCAGTGTTCCCACCGCTTCAGGATTTAATGTGTTACGGATATAACAAGGAATGTGGTATTGCGCGATAGGCACAACCGTTTTTGGGTGAAGAACTTTAGCCCCAAAGTAAGACACTTCCATCGCTTCTTGATAACTCAATTGCGATAATAATTTTGCATCACTGACGACACGTGGATCGGTGTTATATACACCGTCAACGTCAGTCCAGATCTCGCAGCAACTGGCTTGTAAACACGCAGACAACACTGCAGCGGAATAATCTGATCCATTACGGCCTAGTGTTACAATTTTGCCATCGCTATCACCTGCAGTAAAACCTGGCATCACCCACACATGTGCGGCTGCTAAATCTAATTGGTTAAAGCGTAATTTACTGGCTTCAATGTCAACAGCGGACTCTAAACAAGGTCCGTATCCGACCAATAATGATTCTGGCTCGAACAAATCAGCGCTGTAGTTTTCCGCCTTCATCACCTCAACCATTAATGCCGAAGACAGTTTTTCACCGCCAACCAACACCGCGGCCTCGACGCCTTCAGGGCATTCATTTAGTAAGCTCATGCCGGCAAGCTTATTACGCCAAAACTGCAGCTGTTGTTGCAGTTTATTCGCTAAATATTCATTTTGAGCAGCGCTCAATACACTGGCAGCATCACCGTATAATGCGTTAAACACTTGCTCAACTTTAGCCAGAACAGATTGATAGTCTCCACCATCAACCGCAACATTGACCATTTCAATTAAACCGTTGGTCACGGTAGCTGGCGCCGATAACACTACAGCAGTGCTTTCATTTTTTGCAGACTGAACAACAATATCAGCCGCAGCTCTAAATCGCTGCCAATTAGCAAGCGAGGTTCCACCAAACTTCATTACCTTCATCGAAAACTCCTTGTGCCGCGCCATATAAAGAAACAAAAAAACCCGCTCCTTTGTAGGAAGCGGGCTTGATATTTAGTTGATATCAGGTTGTGCTTAGCCCGCCCCCACGTTGGTAATCGTGGTGGTTGTAATAATCGTGGTGATCATTAACTGATGACTAAACATGTTTATTAAGCTGATATCCAATTAGGTTCATTTCTGTGCCAGTAGAATTGCTTTTTAACTAAGAAGTGTCAACCTCTAAATTTTCATCATCAATACGTATCACTTACTGCGCCCTTAAAGATGGCTAACGCATTAAAAAGTACAATAAAGTGCGAAATACTGCGCTCGACCATTTAAATCAATATGTTACTCACACGTTTTATTATTCACAACAATAAATACAATCACCTGAAAAATAAGGTTTTGATAAAACATAAAGAGTTAATTTATGCAAAAAAAAACTCACCATTATAAATACCTTGTGTCGACATCAATCCCACTTTTAATATTGCTTGAGTATATCCAGTAACATTCCCAACGCTTCATGTCAGTACAATACCAATTCAGTAACCCTTTCATACCACCATAAAGGTGTGCTTGAGATAGCATAAGTCAATTCAATCTGTCGCAAATTAGCGATATCCACGTTAGAATGCGCACAAATTATCGATTGGAGCCAATATGAAAATCACCGAAAAATGTGCCGTCAGCATCCACTACCGACTCTCAGATGCAAAAGGTCAGCTTGTCGAGAGCTCATTTGAAAGCGAACCTATGATCTACTTGCATGGTACTGAAAGCATGATCCCAGGCCTTGAAGCTGCTTTAGAAGGCAAAGAACAAGGTGATGTACTCGATGTGACAGTTGATGCTGAGCAAGGTTATGGTCCATACCATGAAGGTTTGTGCCAAGAAGTGCCATTATCAGCTTTTGGTGACATTGAAGATATCGTCCCTGGCATGCGCTTTATTGCTGAAACAGAAATGGGCCAACGTCCAGTGCAAATTACAGAAGTCAAAGATGATGTTGCCGTTGTTGACGGAAACCATCCTTTTGCAGGCCAAACATTAAGCTTTAATGTCGAAGTGCTTGAAGTACGTGCAGCAACCGAAGAAGAACTAGCACACGGGCATATTCACGCTGAAGGCGCGAGCTGCGGCGGACACGAACATTCACATGAAGGCGGCTGCTGTGGTGGCGAAAATGCACATAGCCATGAAGGTGGATGTTGTAGCCATGATGAAGCCAAAGAAACCAAAGAAACCAAAGAAGGTTGCGATGGTAATGGCGGTTGTGGCTGTAAGCACTAAGCCTTATGACACTAAAAACGCGTGGTTTAATACCACGCGTTTGTGCGTCAATGTACCTTCCTATAACGTCAACGCTTTTATCTGTTCACGCTGCGCCGGCGTCATGTGCTTTAAATAATTAGAACAGCGAGTAATCGTGGCAATACTGATCTGGTATTGCTGAGCAATTTGCCGCTGACTCATATCGCTGTGTAACAAGGTCTGAAAAACTTTCAGTCGTCCAGCAACGGCGCTTCGCTCTTCTTCTGTGAGTAACAGCTCAAACAATACCACCAACGCACTGTGTTCTTGTTGCGCCATCACTTTATCTAACACTAACTCCCACTCTGCACGCATTCTTTGCCTCACGCTGTACTAGTGCATCATTACAAATAGTCTATCAGGATGCGCTTAATCCGTCATATACTTTGCGATAATAAATATTTAGCGATAAAAAATATTTTGTAACTAAGGGTAACTTTGCCTAAAAAAACAATGGAGCAAGCGCATATAAAATAGCTACAATGCATAGACATAATCATAAAACGCAAAATAACGTGAGAGAAAACATGCATAAATTATTAAAGATGAGTCTTATCGCGCTAGCAAGCGCAACCACTATTACCGGTGGCGTACAAGCCAGCGACTTTAAAAAAACACACAATGCTATTGAGTACCGTCAATCTGCCTTTAGCATGATTGCGCATAACTTTGGTGATATGGGAGCGATGCTCAAAGGGAAAAAAGAGTATGACGCGGCCGTTTTTTCGATGCGAGCAGACAATGTTGCTGCATTAGCAAAGTTACCGCTTGAAGGTTTTGTCAGTGGCTCTGACAAAGGCGATACCGAAGCGTTAGCTAAAATTTGGAGCGACAAGTCTGACTTTGATGACAAAATGAACACGTTTAAAAAGAATGCATCAATACTGGCATTAGCCGCGCAAAAAGGTGACAAAAAAGACATTAAAAAAGCCTTCATGAATACAGCCAAAAGCTGTAAAGGCTGCCATAGCGCATACAAAAAAGATTAAACGAAATAGAGTCAGCGTGATTGGCTGACTCTATTTTTACATTTACAACTGTTCAATAACCGGTAACATCAAATAGTTAACCACTAAAAAACCAATCACTAATACCATCAAAATCGCTTTCGTCACTGAGACAAAATTCACGCGACTCACATGAGACTCAGGTAAACGCTTATAGCCACTAAACATGGCCGGAATAATACTGTCACCTTTGATGGTGTGGAGGATCACGGCAAACACATGTATTGCCGCAAACGCTAAAATTAGGTCGAAATTTTTCTTATGCAGCCATGTTAACCCGCTCGCTACATCATGACTCACATAGGCATATAAAGGCCCTTCGGTAAAAACATCATCTGTCGCAAAAAGCCCACTAATGAGCTGCACACTCAACAATAAAAATAGGGCGACAACCATATATCCTCCCACAGGATTATGCCCCATACTGCTACTTATCCCAGTTTGTTTTACGTTAACCAGATAAGTCACCACTTTTTTAGGCGAATGTACAAAGTGGCTAAAGCGCGCGGTGTCACTCCCCAGCACTCCCCAAAGTAATCGCATTGCCAATAAAATCATTAAGGTATATGCCAGCAACATATGCCATTGCATTTCACCAACGTCTGCCGTCCACCATAAACCACCTAACAGACATAGCATTGCCCAATGAAATAACCTTGTGGGAAGATCCCACACTTTAACCTTGACCATATTTTGTGCCATAAAAGTAAACTCTCACACGTTCACGTTATTTTTAAGCATTGTAAACTCGCTCTACCTGAAGAGGCAGAGCGAGATTAATCGCTTAATTCATTAGCGTAAAATCTACACCTTGGCGAATAAAAATCAATAGTCAAAGACGATAACATTTAAGAAAAACACAGAGGAGATGATTCAGGTTATTAGCACGGCTCGCAGCGCTAGTTGACTCAACTGATGAGCCTATCTAAGCACCTTTTATCCAATCCAATATGACCCTATTTCATTTTATTTTCAAGACCATTTACCCGATTATTGCTTATATTTATTTAAGTGATCAAATAAAAAGCGAGTAACAATCAAAGCTTTAAAAGTGTGATCTTGATCACTCTTTTTACTGGTGAGCTTGTTAATCTGAATTCAGGGAAACAACAAAGGATTCGACATATGATAAAAATCACTAGCAAACATTTCGAAGTTACTGAGTCTATCCGTGAACGCATTGAAGCCAGAATAGAAAAGTTAGCACGTCACGACGTGCAGCTGATTAACCCGCACATTATTATACTTCAAGAGAAGCAAGGTTTTAAAATTGAAGCTTCCGTTGGGATCCCAAATGCCAAATTATTTGCCCAGGCGAAACATGACGACCTATATGCAGCCATCAATGCAATGGGACAAAAGCTGGAAAAACAGCTCAATCGCCTAACTCATAAACCCGCTAGCCAACGTCATGCCACACTTAAAAGAGAAGATGATGCCATTGACGACGGCTTTGAATATGAAATAGAGGAGGAATTTGCAGCTTGATGTTATATCTACTACTCACTAAAAGCGCACCTCGGTGCGCTTTTTAACCTCGATAAAGATTATTTTTTATTGACACTGTCCCCACAGCCCTTTAGTTTAAGTACATGAATAAAATTCACACTGCATTTTTTCTTTTCTTTTTTACACCTCCCACCTTCGGAGGCGGAATTTCGGTGTAAAAACGAAAATGAAAATTCCAAAGCCTCCCACACGGGAGGCTTTTTTAATGCTTAGCGCGCAATAAAACCCGAGGCATCCATGAGCAAACCACAACCTTTAAGCCAAACTCGAGAACAAATTACCACGCTCGATAATGATCTCTTAACCCTCTTAGCGAAGCGTCGTGCATTGAGCTTAGACGTCGCACGCAGTAAAGAAGTGGATGTCAGGCCAATACGCGACACCCAACGTGAAAAAGAATTGCTCGCGCGCTTAGTCAAGCAAGGCCGTGAACAAGGGCTCGATGCACATTACGTGATCTCTCTTTATCAGAGTATTATCGAAGATTCAGTGCTCAATCAACAAGCATACCTACATGGCCGTGCCAATCCACAAACTCAGCAACAGCAATATTGCGTTGCTTACTTAGGTGCAAGAGGCTCATATTCTTACTTAGCAGCCAGCCGTTACTGCAACAGGCGTCAAGTCGACATGCAAGATCTCGGCTGCCAAAGTTTTGATGACATTATACAAGCCGTTGAATCTGGCCATGCCGATTACGGCTTTTTACCGATAGAAAACACTTCATCGGGCTCTATTAACGAGGTTTATGATCTATTACAACATACCAGTCTAGCCATTGTCGGTGAAACGACCATCGAGGTAGGCCATTGCTTATTGGCTAAAAGTGGCACAAAACTAAGTGCGATTAACACTCTTTACGCTCATCCCCAGCCAATTAGTCAGTGCAGCCGCTACCTTAGCCAGCATAGCCACTTTAAATTAGAATATTGCTCAAGCAGTGCTGAAGCTATGGAGAAGGTCTCCAACGCTAATGATAACAACGTGGCCGCCATAGGCAGTAGTGAAGGCGGAGCGTTATATCAGCTTGACGCATTAGAAACCGATTTAGCCAATCAAAAAATCAATCAAAGTCGCTTTATTGTTGTGGCGCGTAAAGCCGTTGAGGTGCCAGAACAACTCCCCGCTAAATGTACTTTGATTATGGCCACAGGACAAAAACCTGGCGCACTGGTTGAAGCTTTATTGATCTTAAAAGCCAGAAATCTCAACATGAGTAAGCTAGAGTCTCGCCCTATTGCAGGTACTCCGTGGGAAGAAATGTTCTACCTCGATATCGACGCAAATTTATCAAATGAAGCCATGCAAGCAGCCCTTAAAGAGTTAGAAAGAACCACACGCTTCATTAAAGTACTTGGCTGTTACCCTTGTGAAACGGTCAACCCTACCCAGCTCAGTAATAGCCAGTTAATGATTGAACCCAGCACTTCAAAAGCTGATATTACCATAGAAGAGTCCGCGCCAAGTACCGTGAGCAATCAACACAAGCGTTACAGTAAAGCCTACAAACAGCAACCGACACAAATAGTCTGTGGTCAATTAGTGTTCGGGGACAAACATACTGGCGCCATTGCCCAGTTATCGTTGCCTTTGGTGCAAACTGAATTTGAACAACAAGCTAAAACCCTCAAAGAAATGGGCTTTCAGGCCGTAAACATTCATGGATTAAGCCAACAAAGCGATTTACTTGCATCACTCACCCAGTGTAAAAACACCCTAACGCAGTGCGGATTGATGTGTGTATTAACTGTCGAGCATGACACTGACTTAGCCGTTGCGGCGCAGCTTGGTGATGCCATCATGTTATCTGGCACCCAGATGTACAATCAAGCGCTGCTTTCCCAGCTTGGCTCTTTACTCTTACCCATCATTTTAGAGCGCAATGCCATGGCCAGCGTTGACGATTTACTCAGTGCTGCAGACGTTATTTTAAGCCAAGGTAACCAACAATTAGCACTATGTGAATCCGGCGTAAGCACACTTAATAATGCCGGTAAACCTACACTGGATCTCGCCGCATTAGTGACGCTAAAAACAGCTTGTCACTTACCCATATTGGTCAACCCTAGTAATGCAATAGCGGCTGAGCAGCTACCGGAGTTTACCATCGCGATTAAACAATTAGGTGCTGATGGTCTAGTCATTAACGTCCCTAAATTGCCGTTTACAGACGAAAGTGAAGCTCAGCTTCAATCATTACTCAGCAATTTATACCGCGAATAAAAAACAAAAAGCAGATAAAAGCATTTGTAACTCAATGCTTTTATCTGCAAGTTAGGGGATTTTTCGCGGGAAAGAGTCTGTATGACTTGTTGGTAACCAGATCATGCATACACTACAGTCGGCTAGATGCGGCGATCTTCTATCAAATTAACCCAGCCTTTAACAATACGGCTACTAAACCAAATGATCCCTACAATATATAAGCCTGTGCTGACCCAAACATGGCTGTTCAAATAAGCTGCTGTCACTATCAATAGCATGCCTAATGTAGACCAACGCTGCCACTTGAGGTGTGATGCAAGTACGGCATTTAAAGAATGAAGAGGCTGATTAAGGTTAATAAACAAGCTTAACAATGCGGGTAATAATAAAATGGGAAAACAAGCCATCAAACCATAAAGCATGTGCGCAAGACTTTTGTCTGCTAAGGGTAAAGCGTCAGAATGTATTGTTGATCCCATAGGCCACTCCGTCAAAAAAGAAAAGGCAGCCAAAAGTGCAATCATGACCACTATTTAACCTTACTTTCTCGTTATAAATTTCGCAACTTTAAAATCACTAAAATACGCACGGCCCACACGCAAAGCTCAAAAAACAAACTTCAGAACAAAAGCTTAAAGAGAACTTTAGACTCGTAATTTAGCGGCTCAAGCGACCAAGTTATGCCCGCTCAATAGAGCCATACAAAATAAAATATATTCACTGCGTTTAATCATCACTGTACAGGTTGTACAAGCATGACATAAACAGTAAAGAGGCCGCGTTTAAAGCGCCAGTGTGACATTAGAGTTCAGTGTTGTTGAGCACGCCAATACATAACCTTGAGCGATCTCATCTGCAGTCAATGACATGTCACTACTCGATTCAGTTTGCCCTTCTAGCACCTTGCATTTACACGCCCCACAAACCCCCGAACGGCAGGCAGCAATAATCGGCAGACCTTCAGCCTCAATTCCTTCAAGCACTGTTTGCTTAGCACTCAGTTTACGGCTGCTATTGCCAATGCGCAGCATAAAACCTGCTTTATCATTGCTCTCGCTTGTTTTATTTGATGTCGCGGTATCGCCGTTAAAAGCCCCAAAGCTTTCTTGATTAAACTGCGCCATATTAAAATTTAGTGATCCAAGTAATGCTTTGACTGCCACCATATAAGGCTCAGGGCCACACACAAATACAGTGCGGCTGTGAAAATCTGCAACCAGGCGCTGCAAATTGTCAGCTGATAACCGTCCAGCTTCAGCATCGACATAAGCGCATGGCTCATTATCTAGCGTCTCTAACAGATAGTTAAGCTTAAACTGGTCACTGCGATCAGCCATCTGCTCAAGCGATTGCTTGAAAATCAGATCGTTAGTTGACTTAGCACTATGTAGAAAAGCGATATCTGGGCTGATTTGCGTATCCGCTAACCATCTAGACATCGAGTACATCGGCGTGATCCCGCAGCCAGCACTTAGAAACAGGTATTTATCAGCGTCGATATCTATCAGGTTAAATGCACCATCTGGGCCAAGCGCGCGCACAACATGGCCAACGTCTAGGTTGTTAGCAAGATAGTGAGATACTTTGCCACCTTCAATCTGCTTAACTGTAAGCACAATCGAAAATGGGCGAGATGGTGATGAGCTGATAGTGTAGCTGCGACCGATTTTCTCACCATTAACCTCTAGCAATAATGTGAGGAACTGTCCTGGCTTAAAGTGAAACTTTACCGGTTTTACCCCTTGGAAGCGAAAACTGATGACATCGTGCGTTTCATGCCATTTTTCCACACAAACCAATTGATGTTCGCCCGCTTGCCACTGCTCAGCAGTGAATGGCTCTGTGGTTTGTCTATTCATACTATTTGTCATTGCTCTTTTCCTATCGGTGAGCTAAAAATGGCCACATATACGTGGCCATTTTTACTCACTCATCACCAACTAAACGCGCAGTTACGCCACGTTTAGAATGCGATTAAGATCCGCTTCTACAGTTGTTGTAGTGCGCAGTCCAAATTTGTCTTCTAACACGTTCGCTAGGTTTGCAGTGAGGAACGCTGGCGCCGTTGGACCAGTAAGAATGTTCTTCACTCCAAGAGACAGTAACGTCAGCAATACCACAATCGCTTTTTGCTCAAACCAAGACAGTACCAAAGTCAAAGGAAGCGCATTGATGTCACATTCAAATGCTTCTGAAAGTGCCATAGCAAGTTGGATTGCTGAGTAAGCGTCGTTACACTGACCAATGTCCAGTAAACGTGGGATCCCGTTGATATCACCAAACTCAAGTTTGTTGAACTTGTACTTACCACAACCTAAAGTCAGGATCAGTGAATCATCAGGCGCTTGAGTAGCGATATCAGTGAAGTAGCCACGCTCCTGCTTATCACCGTCACAACCACCAACCAAGAAGAAATGCTTAATAGCACCACTTTTCACATTATCAATGACCGTTGGCGCTGCAGCCATAAGTGCGTTGCGAGCAAAGCCTATAGTGATTAGATGGGGGATCTCATCATAAGCAAAACCTTCTAAAGCCTCAGCTTTAGCGATAACGGCACTGAAATCATCACCGGTGATGTGACTAACACCAGGCCAGCCAACAATACTACGTGTGAAGATCCGATCTGAATAATCGCCCACGTTAGGATCGATAATACAATTAGAAGTCATCACCACTGCGCCTGGGAAAGTCGCAAACTCTTTTTGTTGATTTTGCCATGCACTGCCGTAGTTACCGACAAGGTGCGGGTATTTTTTCAATTCTGGGTAAGCAAGTGCTGGCAGCATTTCACCGTGAGTGAATACGTTGATGCCCTTACCTTCAGTTTGTTGCAAGATAAGCTCTAAGTCTTTCATGTCGTGGCCCGACACTAAAATCGCTTTACCTTTGACAGATTTGGTGTTCACTTGCGTGGGCTCTGGGTGACCAAATGCATGTGTCTCACCTTCATCAAGCATGGCCATAACGCGATAATTAAGCTGACCAATTTGCATTGCGGTTTCAAACAGCTTGTCAGCATCGACAGAGTCTTCACCAAGAAAAGCCATGATTTGGTGAAATTCTCCCGCCACTTCATCATTAGTTTGCTCAAGAACCCGAGCATGCTCCATGTAAGCCGCGGCGCCTTTAAGACCGTATAAACAAAGTAAGCGCAAACCCATGATATCTTCATGGACTTCATCTTTACCACGATTAGGCGCTGCTTGAAGCGCTTGCGATAGCATCTCAGGTTTAGTTATGCCCAGTACCAACTGCATGGGCGCATTAACTGGCTTGGCTTGAATATTTAGCTCACTACACTTAGCTTCATAAGCTGTTTTTAAGCGATTACGGAACGTTTCAGCCTCAGTGGTATAAGCAATAATACGCTCATCATCAAAGTTAACGTTAGTCAGCGTTGCGAAAAACGCCTTTGGCACAAAAGTATCAACCTCATAATCAACAATACCGACTTCACGAGCTAAGGCTGCGTAGGACGATACACCTTGTAAAATATAGATAAGAAGATCTTGTAAATCTGAAGTATCTGAAGACTTTCCACACATGCCTTGAGAATAACTACAGCCATTGCCCGCAGGCGTTCTAATTGTTTGCTCACACTGAATACAAAACACAACACTCACTCCTATAACTTAATCATGCATATTATTTACATGTTTTAAGGTTAGTCTACGCTCCTTGAAAATTTGCAAAAGCACTTTCGATGATCAAAGGCTGAAACTATGAAAGAGATCACTTTTAGTGTTCACTAATAAAGTGATAAAAGTACCGATGTAAAAATAGATAATATTCTTGTTTTCAATAGGTAACATGGAGAAACAAACATCATAAAACCAAGGGGGATGACAACTATTTCGACAGAGATGGATAAATAGAGTACTGATTAGCATTATCAGCAGCGGCCTGAGCGCAACAGCCAAATACAAAAAGACGCCTAGGGGCTGTTGATCTTTCGAGCTTAGTTTTTGTTCGAATTTAATTATTTTAGTACAAGGCTTGAGCGATGATGCTTAGCTGCCTAAGTGAAAAGCACGTCACGCACCCTCGTCATAAAAGAATAAAAGAATTGAAACGAACCCAAAGGGCCGCGTGTCTTGGCTATTTTGACTGTGTTGTAGACTATTTGTGGAGAATAACTCAACGTCATAGCCTCCGCCTTGTCAAAATAGCCAATAAACTGCGGCAAAAACAACCGTGAAAGATCAACAGCCCCTAGCGCCTTTTATTAAATGTATTCATTTATGCTCAAAACGGCTGTTCATCAGCCTGAAGCTTAGGGCTTTGCCTTAGCCGGTCTTCATATCGTTAACTGACTGCAACATTGCCCGGCTTTCACGTTGAAACTGTGGCGCGAAATCACCAAACCAGCGGGACACTTCAGTAAATTGTTCAATAAAGGCAGTGCGATTACCCGATTTTAGGATAGACAGTGCTTGAGAGTAATTATCTAAATAATCACTAATCGCCACTAGACTCTCTTCTTGAGCAAAAATAATATCGGCATATAACTCAGGGCTTTGAGCAAACAAACGTCCCACCATCGCCAATTCTAAGCGATAAATTGGCGAGCTAAATTGTAATAATGAACCGATATCAGCATTCTCTTTGTACAAGTTTAATCCATACACAAACGAAGAGAAGTGACGCATTGCTTGGACTAATTGCATCGCTTTATCATGCTTACTTGGCTCAGCTTCAACAATGCGAGCGCCCCAAATTTTAATTTGCTCAATCAGCCACTGATACTCTGACTCTCTACGGCCATGACAAACCACAACCACTTGCTTTGCTAAACTGCCGACATCTGGGCCAAACATCGGGTGCAACCCTAACACAGGTCCATTATGCGCAGCCAACATCGCCTCTACTGGCGCACTCTTAATTGAAGTTAAGTCTGCAAGAATACAATCATTAGGTAACGTGGTCAGTTGACTGACAATCAGCTCACAGGTGATATTGATAGGCACAGTAACAATAACGAGGCCTGCGCCGTCAAAAATGGTTTGGCTATTGAGCCAGTCATCCTTATCGAGAGACTTAACTTCATAACCTGATAATGTCAGCATTTGCGAAAATAAACCGCCAAGCTTACCTTCGCCACCAACAATAACCACATGCCCTAAGTCAGCTTTGACTTGCTTAAAGCCAACATCCTTTTCATTAAGGTAAGATTCCCGCATTAAACGGCGTAAAATATCTTCAATAAGCTGCGGCTCAATATCCATCGCTTGCGCTTCCGCGCGGCGTTTAGCTAACATATTCGCTTCACGTTGCGGCGCATAAATCGGTAAACCTGCACCATGTTTTACCGCGCCAACTTGGGCAACTAAATCAAGGCGCTTTCTCAGTAAATGTAGAAGCTGCTGATCAACACCATCAATTAAGCCTCTTAGGTTTTCAAGCTCTGCAGTGGTTTTCTCGTTCATGACTCTCTCTTCCATCAGCCGTTTGCAGCTTTTAGCATATCAAACCTTGTAGACAATACAGCAGCTAAGTCTGCCGCTCCACGGCGCAGTAATGTATCGGTCGTCAGCCAATCAATACATGCATCGGTAACTGACACACCATAAGCGAGCTCATCAATCGGCAAATCACTACTTTGCTTGCCCGCATTAAGGTGGCTTTCTAGCATTACGCCAATAATCGACTGGTTGCCGTTCACAATTTGCTTGAAGACATCTTCACACACTGGCATTTGCTTATTATGATCTTTTGAGGAATTACCGTGGCTACAATCGACAATCAAGCGTGCATTTAAATCGGCTGCATGCAACTGCTGCTCACATTCAGCCACACTTGCAGCGTTATAGTTGGGCGCTTTACCGCCGCGTAAAATCACATGTCCGTCTGGATTGCCAGCAGTTTGCAGCAGTGCAACTTGACCTTTTTGGTTAATGCCCATAAAACGATGGCTGCTCGCGGCCGATTCTAAGGCGTTTATTGCTACGCCTAATTTACCGTCGGTACCATTTTTAAAGCCAACCGGCATCGATAATCCTGATGCCATTTCACGGTGCGTTTGCGATTCGGTTGTACGAGCACCAATTGCCGACCAAGTGATCAATTCAGACATGTATTGCGGGCTAATAGGATCTAGCGCTTCAGTCGCTACAGGCAATTCTAGCTCAGCAAGCCAAATCATCAGCTCGCGAGCTTTGCGCAAACCTTTATCAACATCAAATGATTCATCCATATCCGGATCGTTAATCATTCCTTTCCAGCCCACTGTTGTACGGGGCTTTTCAAAGTATACCCGCATCAATATGTAGAATTGACCGCTTAACTCATCATGCAGTTTTTTAAGCTTCAGTGCGTACTCTTTCGCTGCATCAATGTCATGGATTGAACAAGGACCTGCGATCACCAACACGCGGTTATCTCGTTTATGAACAATATCTGAGACAGTTTTACGTGCATTAATCACGTATTGGCTCGCATGTGCAGACAGTGGCAACGCGTGTTTTAACTCCTCAGGAGTGACCAATACTGTCTCTGAGCTAATATGAACATTGTTAATTGGATCTTGCTGCATACTTATCACCTGATTTAAATACGTTAGCGTTAAAACTTACCTGCCTGAATGATGGCTTAATTTTACAATCACAGACCGTAACACTGTAACGCTACACCATTACAACTTGGTAGCACTATGCCAGTCAGAGAAGCTAAGATCAAGTAGCAAATGAGAATACTGAATATTATTAATTAAGCACCACTACCGACTCAATCGCAGTGAAAGTCAGCCTGATAACGTAACCACTGTAAATCACAGCCAACAAAAAACCGCCATATAGGCGGTTTCTCGTGCGAACACTGCATCTTTTTTTAGCTAAACTAATTATTACTAAACAGTAATTATTTAGTTGAAAGCTTCTCACGGATACGTGCAGATTTACCTGAACGCTCACGTAGGTAGTAAAGCTTAGCACGACGAACACGGCCGCGACGCTTAACTTCGATGCTAGAGATGATTGGGCTGTGAGTCTGGAACGCACGCTCAACACCTTCACCATTAGAGATTTTACGTACTGTGAATGCAGAGTGAACGCCACGGTTACGCTTAGCGATTACAACGCCTTCAAACGCCTGTAGACGCTCTTTACCGCCTTCTACAACACGTACTTTTACAACTACTGTATCACCGGCACCAAATTCTGGTACGTCGGTTTTCATTTGCTCTTCGTTGAGCATTTTGATGATGTTATTCATTAAATAAACTCCATACTAGTAATAACTGCGCTTCGACTAAACATCTTGTTTGATGTCGTCAACAAATTCAGCTAAAAGCTGCTCTTGTTCGCCAGTCAGAGCTAGATTTTCAAGTAATTCTGGTCGTCTTAACAAAGTTCTTCCGAGACTTTGTTGCAAACGCCAGCGTCTAATATGTTCGTGGTTGCCACTGAGTAACACGGCTGGAACATCCAGCCCATCCATACTTTCAGGACGCGTATAGTGGGGGCAATCCAGTAAGCCGTCAGAGAAGGAATCTTGCTCTGCAGAAGCCTTTTTTCCTAGCACGCCAGGAACAAGTCTCGATACTGAATCAATCAAAGTCATCGCAGGAAGTTCACCGCCCGAAAGCACGTAATCTCCAATCGACCACTCTTCGTCCACTTCAGTTTGTATAATGCGCTCATCGACACCTTCGTATCGTCCACACACTAAGACCAAACTGGATGATTTGGCTAACTCTTCAACGCCTTGCTGTGTCAGCTTACGGCCTTGCGGAGAAAGATAAATCACCTTTGCCTCTTTTCCAGCTGCTGCTTTCGCCGCATGGATGGCATCACGTAGAGGTTGCACCATCATTAACATGCCAGGGCCACCACCGTATGGGCGGTCATCCACTGTCTTATGTTTATCATGGGTGAAATCACGAGGATTCCACGTTTGCATCTCTAGTAATCCTTTACTCACTGCACGACCCGTTACACCAAAGTCTGTTACGGCACGAAACATCTCCGGAAACAGGGTTACTACCCCTAACCACATCTGCTCTACCTCGACTTAAAAGTCCGGATCCCAATCCACTAAAATCTGTTTTGCCGTCAAATCCACCTTTTGGATGAACTGTTCGGTAACAAAGGGGATCATTCGTTCCGCTTTGCCAAAGCCATCTTTTGCGTTTGCTTTAACAAGGAGTACATCATTTGATCCTGTTTCCACGATCTCCTGAACTTTACCCATGTTATAGCCTTTGGTATTCACCACTTCACATCCGATAAGATCTCGCCAGTAGAATTCATCTTCTGGCAACACTTCCATTTGTTCAGGGGTGACGGCAATCTCACAATTTGTCAGTGCCTGAGCCTGATCCCGTGTTTCTACGCCTTCAAGACAAGCGACAACCACTTTGCCTTGCATGCGCCACTGGAGGACTTTAACCTCACGCCATTCACCTTGCTCTTTTAACAACCAAGGAGAATAATCAAAAATACCTTCTACAGAATCGGTATAGGTAGTGACTTTCAACCAACCTTTAATGCCATGACTTGCACCTAGCTTACCAAGCACGACGGGTTCTTGTTTACTGCTCATCAATCTATACCTTAACGCTATTAAGCTGCTGCTTTACGAGCGTCTTTGATCAATTTTGCTACGCGATCTGATGTAGCTGCACCGTTAGCAACCCAATGCTCAACACGGTCAAGATCTAAGCGCAATGCTTCTTCTTGGCCACGTGCTAATGGGTTAAAAAAGCCAACGCGCTCGATGAAACGACCGTCACGGGCGTTACGGCTGTCAGCAACAACGATGTTATAAAATGGACGCTTTTTTGCGCCGCCACGAGCTAAACGAATGGTAACCATGCGTTTTGTATCCTCTAATGATTTGCTTTTTATCAAGCAAAAATAAAAACTGAAACTCCGTGTTCGCGAAGAGCCCCAGATAGAAAGCCGGCAGATTTTACCTGACTGACCGACGAATGCAACCGTAATCGGCGTTTATTGCGCCAAAAACGATTTACAGGCAAGCATGAAAACTCATCCTTGCCTGTAAATATTGTACAGAAAAATAAGGGATCGCTAGCGACCCGGCATCTTCATACCGGGCGGTAACATGCCGCTCATGCCGCGCATCATCTTTTTCATGCCGCCTTTAGAGGACATTTTTTTCATCATTTTCTGCATTTGCGTAAACTGCTTAAGCAAACGGTTTACATCTTGAATTTGTGTGCCACTGCCCATGGCGATACGGCGTTTACGTGAACCTTTAATAATATCTGGGCGTTGGCGCTCACCTGGTGTCATTGAGCTGATAATCGCTTCCATTTGGCCTGTCATTTTACCGTCTTGCACTTGAGCAAGCGCTTCAGGTGGCAATTGCCCCACACCAGGCAGCTTCTCAATCATGTTCATCATGCCGCCCATGTTCTTCATCTGCTGCAATTGCTCGCGGAAGTCTTCAAGATCAAAGTTGCCGCCTTTTTTGACTTTAGAGGCAAGTTTCATCGCCTTTTCTTGGTCAACGCCACGCTCGACTTCTTCAATCAGCGATAATACATCGCCCATCCCCAGAATACGCGAGGCGATTCGATCCGGATGGAATGCTTCTAGCGCGTCGGTTTTCTCACCCACACCCAAGAACTTAATCGGCTTACCGGTAATATTACGGATCGATAATGCTGCGCCACCGCGAGCATCGCCGTCTACTTTTGTCAATACAACGCCGGTAAGTGGGAGCGCTTCATTGAAGGCTTTAGCCGTGTTAGCGGCATCTTGGCCTGTCATGGCGTCGACCACAAATAGCGTTTCAACCGGATTGACAGCTGCGTGGAGATCTTTAATTTCATCCATCATCGCTTCATCAACGTGTAAGCGACCTGCGGTATCGACAATCACCACATCAATGAATTTAAGCTTGGCGTGTGCGATTGCTGCGTTGGCAATATCGACCGGCTTTTGGCTCACATCTGATGGAAAGAACTCAACTTCCACTTCTGTGGCTAGCGTCTCTAGCTGTTTGATGGCCGCGGGACGATAAACGTCGGCACTGACAACTAGGACGGATTTTTTCTCGCGTTCACGCAAAAATTTAGACAATTTAGCGACACTGGTCGTTTTACCTGCCCCCTGCAGTCCAGCCATCATGACAACAGCTGGAGGTTGAGCCGATAAATCTAACGCTTCGTTAGCTTCACCCATGGCGTTTTCAAGTTCGCTCTGGACGATTTTAATAAACGCTTGCCCTGGGCTCAGGCTTTTAGAAACTTCTTGACCAACGGCGCGTTCTTTTACACTGCTAACAAACTCACGTACTACCGGTAAAGCAACGTCCGCCTCAAGCAGAGCCATACGAACTTCGCGTAAAGTGTCCTTAACATTATCTTCTGTTAAGCGACCACGACCGCTGATATTTTTCAGCGTGCGCGACAATCTATCAGTTAAGTTCTCAAACATTATCCAGCTCTTTACCGTTTTAAATTGATATTGGGCAGTATTATAGCGATGCCCAGATATTATGCTACACAATGAGCCAAGTAACTTGGACTACATTGGCTCTATTGCCCAGATTTAATGAAAAACCGACCAAAGAAGTAAAATCTGGCTCATTTTGCTATCAATGTCACTGCCCAAAGAACCCTTGCCCATGTTAACCTAAGCTGGGAGTATCGATAATAAAAATCGAATGACTTTAGAATGGAAGCTTGAAGCGTTACGGTTTATGATCCAATAATTTACCGCCTAAATTAGATCACATAAAGCCCCGTATCGTTTACTCTGCTTTAGGTTGGAACCAACAGACTAATAACGTTATTAGTTCACAAACAACAGGTTAATACTTGATGGTTATTTTTTCAGCTTCGGCCATGTTTTTTTATAGCATCGCTTTGGTCCTTGTCGCAACTCGTCTTTTTCATGCTGATGGACCCAACAGAAAATTGGTTGCCGCGGTGGCGGCGATTGGTGTCATTTTGCATGCTGGCGCACTGTCACAAGCTATTTTTACCGGCCATGGGCAAAACTTTAGCCTAACCAACGTGATCTCTATTGTGAACTGGATTATCACCTTCAGCTTTACTGTTTTGCTATCACGGCTCAAGGTGATTGTCGTCGTACCGGTCGTTTATGCCTGCTCGATGATCTCTGTCGCCATTTTATGGTTAGTCCCACCTGAATTTATTACCCATTTTGAACATCACCCTGATGTATTAGTCCATGTTGTGCTGTCTTTAATGGCATACAGCGCACTGATGATCGCCGCCCTTTATGCTATTCAATTGGGGATCATTCAACGTCGCCTTAAAAATAAGAAGTTCATCATGTCATCAGCGATGCCACCTCTTATGACGGTTGAAAAGCAACTTTATCATTTAGTGATTGTTGGTGTGATTTTGCTTAGCTTAGCGCTCGCCACTGGCTTTATCTTCATTGATGATATGTTTCAAGCGGGCAAAGGACACAAAGCCATTTTGTCGATTATCGCTTGGTGTGTTTATATCAGCATGCTTGCCCAGCAATACTGGGTGGGATGTAAAGTACGTACCGCTGTAGCTTACACCTTAACGGGTGGCTTCTTACTTACCCTCGCTTACTTTGGTGCTCGCATTGTAAAAGAATTGATTATTGGCTAGCACGACGTCTGTAGCACGTGGCTCTCACATTTGATCTGGAGCCGCGCTTGACATATTTTTAAAACATCTGTAATTACTAATATTTACGGCTTTAATTCACCCACAGCGGAGCTCCAACTTTTGGAAGAAATATCCACTGGCGTACTGTTAGCAACTTTGTTCGTCTTTATTTTACTTTCGGCTTATTTTTCAGGCTCCGAGACAGCCATGATGAGCTTAAATCGATACCGTTTACGCCATTTAGCCTCCAAAGGTCATAAAGGTGCGATGCGATCAATGAAGTTACTTGAGCGCCCTGATAGATTGATTGGCTTGATCCTTATTGGTAATAATCTCCTTAATATTCTCGCCTCTTCGATTGCCACGATTATCGGATTACGTCTCTATGGCGATGCTGGTATCGCGATCTCCACCGGTGTACTCACTTTAGTGGTTTTAGTATTTGCTGAGGTTACACCTAAAACATTTGCCGCTTTACATCCAGAGCGTGTCGCTTTTCCATCTAGCCATATTTTACGTGTGCTACTTATTGCGCTCTCGCCCTTTGTTAAAATCATCAATCTCATCACATCTGGTGTGCTAAAACTGGTTGGGATCCGCTCTGTTAAAACCTCTGATGCATTAAGCCAAGAAGAATTACGTACTGTGGTCCATGAAGCTGGCGCATTGATCCCCAGGCGTCACCAAGAGATGCTGTTGTCCATTATGGATCTTGAAAAAGTCACAGTAGAAGATGTAATGGTGCCTCGCTCAGAGCTTTACGCCATTAATATCAATGATGAGTTTAAAAGTATTAATAAGCAGGTGATTCAAAGCCCACACACTCGCGTATTACTGTACCGAGACACTGTAGATGATGCCGTTGGTTTTGTTCATTTGCGCGATGCACTGCGTTTGCAATCTAAAGGGCAATTTAGTAAATCGTCACTTTTACGTGCTGTTAAAGAGCTTTATTTCATCCCAGAAGGTACACCATTAAATGTGCAGTTGAGTAACTTCCAACAAAATAAAGAGCGCATTGGTCTTGTGGTTGATGAATACGGTGATATACAGGGCTTAATCAGCCTTGAGGATATTCTCGAAGAGATTGTTGGCGATTATACCACCTCGATGATCACCACCCCGAGTGAAGATATTAATGAGCAACAAGATGGCAGCTTCTTGGTTGAAGCAAGTATCAACATTCGAGAGCTGAATAAAGAAATGGATTGGCACTTTCCAATTGACGGTCCTAAAACCCTTAACGGTTTGATACTGGAACATCTCGAAGAGATCCCAACGGTTAAAACCAGCATGCGCATTGCCGGCTATCCCATTGAGGTAATAGAGTTAGGTGATAACATGGTAAAGACGGTGCGAGTACTGCCACAACACT
>JAOIUG010000018.1 GCA_028223395.1 Shewanella sp. | reverse complement strand
AGATGGCGCAGGAGCCTCTACAACGGCCATATAACCAAGCTGGTGGCCAAGCGTATTCCACACACTACACCCTAAGCTATGAATCAATACATCCTCATCTTTAACCCCCCACTTAGTAAGCACTGGGTATACTTTATCGATGAAAGAGTTTTGACTTAACTCAGTCTTGATCCGCGATATTACATCAACCATCAAAGCGTTCCCACACACCAAGCACATCTGGTGATTCGCCACCATGTATTAAAGCTTTTGTACCCACTTTTACCAATAGAGGTGCAGGTATTGAGCGACCACAAACTAAGGCCTCACCAGTTGATAGGCTAGACAGTTCATCCAAGTCAGCCTTACTCACCATATCAGATGCTTTGGCAATAAAGCGTTGGTCATCAGGGTTCTTTAAGCGCATAGTGATCAGCGTATTACACTGAGAGGTAACATCTGCATCAAGCTTTGATGGACGCTGACTAACAATCCCAAAACCAACCCCAAATTTACGCCCCTCACCGGCAATCTTTTTAATAATTCGGTGGCTAACAGCATTACCACCTGCGGGGGCAAAATTATGCCCTTCTTCATAAACTAAGAAGCATGGACGAGTCTTATCAGTTTTACTTGAGGCAGCACTTAGGATTTCACTAGACAGCAAACCACAAACTACTTGTTTAGCCGTATCACTTAAACCTTGTAGGTCCACAACAATCAACCGGCCTTTACGGTTAGAGGCACGTCCAACCATTTGGTAAATATCGGTAGGCTCCTTCATCGCTGCAGAGTAAAAGCTTTTAGCTTCATTCAATACGCGGCTAAGCTTCATGGAGGCAACTGCTGCACTACGCCCATTAAGTGCTTTAGCTTCAGCTTCAGACAGGTCATCCCAATTACGCAACTCTTCAATACCGTCGCCTAGAAAGTAACGTAGGCGATTAATATCCCGCGGCGTACTTTTATCAGCACTACGCCAATAACGAATTGCAACATCAAGCACACGTTGCTGTGGCTCAGTTAGGCCAGGTAAAATTTCTGAAATATCATCCATTTCAAAGTTATCAAACTGCAAAGCTAACGGATGATTTTTACCGGCATATTTATGATTAAATGCATCATCTTGCGGGGTATATACCTGAATACCGGCATCTGCAGCCTGCAACTTCTCAATCATTGCCTTAATTTCAGGTAGTGCAGCTTGATCGCGGCTATCTTCAACTGACTCAAGATCCTCACTAAACTGCAGCTCTCCTTTAGACAGTGCACGGCCATATTCACCGTGGGGATCGAACACAACAACGGTACCATTATTAATGGCAACTAATCGCTCGATAATTCGGCCAACTGTGTAAGACTTACCAGAGCCTGTCATAGCTAGAATAGCCATATGCTCAGTAACGAGCTTGTTTACATCTAGATAGACGGGAACGGTATTCTCGCCTCTTTCATAACCAACTAAGTTGCCTAAATGAAGACTACTGTCTTCCTTGAATTCATAAAATTTACTCAAAAATTTAAAATCAACAGTCTCAACTTTTGCACCAGGATCCAGTGGGCGACGAGGGATTTTAATTTGGTTGGTTGCCGGATCTCGATACCCTACTAATTCAACTGTTGCATGCATATTCTCGCCAGTCATATTGGCACCTGGCAGTAACTCAAGTTCAGTAACACTATCGCCAAAGCCCGAATTAAATAACATATTAGAACGATGAATTTTATTCACCCGCCCAAGTACAGCAACATCAGGTTCATCCTGTCGCTCTTGGTGCATAATCCTTACAAACTCACCTCTTCGAACAGAAAAGGAGTTTTCTACAACCATAGTGAGCTTGTTTGCATCACCTGTATTACCAACCAATTTACCTAGTACACTGTGTTTCATATCTATTCCTCATCCAACCCAGATAACCAGGTATCTTCTACATCGTTATTCTTGATTGCGTCACTTAACCCCTGACGATAATAGGTTGCAAATTGATCGAGCATTTTCAGCTGCTGCATTGCTAATAGCTGAGGCAAGGGCCTTGGCTTACTTTGACCTTGAATATCAAGAGACATCAGCTTCCAAGCAACTGCATCGAGCTTTTGGGTATCCCAATCTTGCGCTTCACCAGCTAACTGAACCATCTGAATTTGACTACTATGCCCACCACGGTAGTGGAAGCCAACAACACCAGCCTTTACCGCTTCTGTTGGCTCCATCCGTGTATCACTCTCAGTCATTCTAAACGCCATCGTGCGAGTAAAAGCTCCTAAAATGCCATGAATGAATCGCTTATCACCTATCCCCGACAGTCTCTTTTCCAAGTCTGCTAATTTATCTAAATGAGCATGATCGAGTTCATCGGAGGCTAATAAGAATTTACGTCCCTCTTCAGTTCTTAAATCTTGTTTAGCAATACTCACAATGGCACTAAACCGCTCTGCAACAATACTGGTTAATACCGGGCCATTCGGATCCCAAGGAAATAAACTGTCGCGGTGATTCAGCCAAAACTGTTCTATTACATCCTTGGTTCGCTTGTACTCAGCCATATGTCTTAAATTTCTCTCAAGCGGAGCCATAGCCCGATTAAGAAATAATGGAGTATCCAATAAAATAAGTTGGCTAGGGCTCCCCTGTTTTAACTGTCGCTCGACAAGTTGATAAGCTTGGCGGATTTCGACTAAATCAAGACGCTTTCGCTGAGCTTCATAATCAATATCATCAAGCTCTGACACTGAGTCATTCCCCCCTGTGCTCACTTGATTTTGCTCAATACACATATCAACTCGAACCGCTCCAGAAGCGTAAATATACCCACCTAGCGCATTCTTTATGCAAGAGTGTGTGGCAATACCAGATACAGACAGATCGATGACCTTAGGTCGCTCTACTCGCTTCACTAGCCCTGCATTTCTAAATAAGGGGGCAACTGCAAGAACATCTCTAATCTGTTGTAGAAGACGACCAGCGCTACCTGGCAAACGTATTTGTGACTCAACCGCAAGAGACTGTGCTAAGTTTTGCTTTCTCATGCTGATGGCTCCTTAAGTTGTTCTGCATAAAGCCAATAAGCACTATCTTTAAGTGCTTCATCACCTTCGGAGGTCAGCCCATTCGCATCGATATATTCACCGGATAATAAGCGTGCAAAGCCAGCATCCATCTCTGCAGGTAAAAAGTGAAAAATCGGAAATGGTTGGCGAACTTGATATGACATCAGCTCAGCAGCAGATGTTACCGACCAAGCATAAATACAGGCCATAATTGAATAATCGATAGTTTCTAACTGAATCTGCAGATCATCGCTAACAGTTTCTATCGCGTTTGAAGTTCCAGCTAACCGCTCAAAAAATGCGAGCCACTCTAGCAGTAACTCTGCCTCATCGAGCAAAGATATAGACCAAAGCGGTAAACAGGTTGCAGCAAAAACGCCTGAAGCAGCATGATGCTTAACATAACGAGTATTGAATGCTGACGTGCCCCAGTAATGACCCATAATGCGATCACTATTACCTTGCCTGCCGACTAACTCTTGCGTCACCTCCGGCTCTAATAACTGTGCCAACGGCCCATTCAGTGACGAAACTGGCTCACTAAAACGAACTTGCCAATCAAGCGACTCATCAATCACGCCAGCACTATAGGGAGGCAGCAATAATAAACTATGACCCGATAACAATGCCCAATCACGCCATACCTGCTTATTAGCCACATCAAGCTGCTGAAAATCTTTACCTAACATCAGCACACATCCATGATGAGGTAACGTTTCAGTTAATGGCTCAGCTACAATTAGAGAGCTAAAAAAACGTCCTCGCCGATGGTTTGTAAGTGAAAGTGCCAAATGAAATGCCATTTACACTCCTCCAAAGGTTATCTGAAGCTTAATGATGCCCTTATCAACCAACTCTCTTTGCTCTTGAGCTGTAAGGTCCGGATCAGACTTTTGCAACATCTGTGAAGAGATCTCAATCCAGCGCTCAACGGTTATAGATGTCCCCTCTAACGCTTTCTCAGCTAAGCTCTGCCATTTGCGATGACGACATTCAAGTTCAATTGCCAATTCAGACAGAGGCAGAGTAGCAACCTCTTCATCTTTAACCATTGCAATAGAAGGTTCGCCTAAGGCTATAAGAAGAGGAGCAACTTGTGGTCTCAAGGTATGGTTAGCCTTCTCAATCTGCCCACTTCGATAGCCTTTTACTGCAGACTCGACACTATTCACTTTACCCATTAATACACCAAGCTGTGCAGTAATCGGCTTCATGAGTTTTACAGGTACATCTTTAATCGCTGAGAACTGCCCCGTTCGAGCGTCGGTTGCAAACTTCTCTCTGAATAGATCAACTTCTTCATCAAGGTCCTGTAATGCATCTTCGATATCACGTAGAGATTCTTGATACATTAGAATCTTTTTAGGGTGATCAACCTCTGGATAATCAACAGGTAACATGTCACCAAGCTGGTGCTTAAGATCAGAAAGCTTAGTGTCCAGTTTGCTGAAATCAGCCTTTGTATCTGCAAACATCTTAAGCAAGCTGCGATACGCCTGAACGATGTAACCGCTAATATCCGCAAAGCTTCGATGGCTACCACTTCGGATATCAACCCCTACCTCTCTAGCCAAATCATCCAAACGACTAGAAACTTTATCCAATTGCAACGTGCGCAAATAGAAGTTAAGCGTCTCTGTTGAGCCCTGATACTCTATTCGCTGTGTTTCAGTGACTTGCGACTGCTTAATCGCCCCCTGGAGTATGTTACTAATCGTTCCCAAAGAGAGCGTAAATAGCTTGCTTGGGAAAGGGGCTTTCGCGGCTGGCTCGTCCATGATTTTACAAGCGACGTTATCGCATGCAGCGTCAATTCTTTGCGCAGCAGTTTGTACAAACTGAGCAAACTGATATGCCTGTTCAATACGAGAATAAAGCGAACGAGAGTCGTCTTCTAATCGAATCCGTTGTTCCAAACGTAGGTCCGCGCTCGTTTCATGGATATCTCGCACTGCACGAATATGGTTAAGTACTTGATAACGTAAACGCAGCAACTCTGGAAATGCCTCAACAACAGCGGATAGCTCTGATTTAAGATTTGTTTCCTTGTCGCTAATTTGAACCACCAGCTCAGCTGCCGCTTCCAAATGATTATGTGCTTTGGTGGTTTCAGTTCCATGCTTACCCTGCATGCCGGCAAACAAGCCTGGAATCTTATCCTCACCGAATACTTCTCTTAGCGCTTCAACTCGCCCTTGATAGCTATCCACGCCTTTGCCTTTAAACCAAGCAACTGCGTAACCAAGCTCTCCTTCTTCAATCTCAGAGCGTGTAACAGGTAGCCATTTTTCTTTCTTAGCTTGGCGATCTTCAATCTTCGCTAAGTTCAGTTGGCTGCAGAGCCACATCCAATCACTGAATACCGCTTTAGAAGATAAGCCTTGACTCGCTGGGGACCACAAATACCCCCAATACCACTTCTCTTGAGCGTCGTCCAATGTCCATGATTTGGCTTTTTTCGGGTTCGCTATCTCTGCCAAAAATGCAGGTACACGCGCCTGTGCCTGTGCCGGATGCTCGATGTCGCTAAAAAGACCAGCATGTTCGTTTGACTGATAGCCACTTTGTAAGACTTTACCGTTTAGTGATAAACGGCTGAACACCGCTCGAATATCTGCCGCATCAACGCCATGCTCAGGCAAAATATCATTCAAGCTATTAACGTTGTTATCTTGGACTAGGAGTAACTGCCAAGCCTTAAAAAGCTTATTGCGATCATCATCATTAATACGCCCCGAAGGCTTAAGAGGCCAGGCTATCAAACCACGCTCATTGAGCCATTGTCGCCATTCATGAATTCGGCTGTAGGTGTAATCACGAATGTTATTCAGACGGTTCTTGAACTTCGAGGTAAACACCTGCTCATTCAGCTCAAAGCCCTCTTGCAGACGCTGGTCGACACCAATTCTTTCAATCACATCAATTTCACTGGTGTTGAGATAATAGAGTAAGATGTTCTCTTTCAAATCATCTTTAACACTGCCCTTGGCGTAATCGTCCATCACCCCAATCGAGCCGGTAAATGCAACAACAGGTACGCGCCCAATCGCCGCATATTGAGCTGTTATTTCGTCGTTTAGACGTGTGAGCTCATCTTTACTATCTACCCAAGCAAACGCAGCTTTACCTTGAGGATGAAGCTTTAAGCCCTCGCAATATTGCAACCCAGAGCTTGCGCCTCGCCCTCCACCTGCTTTAGTAAATTGGATAGCCAAGTTTTGCTTACTAACAAAAGCTTCTTGGTTGTAGTTCCAATCTCTATCCAATAAGCGAAATAACCCCAACAATCGAGTACGACGTCTTACAAGTGGTGAACGCTCCCATTCAGCCTTGAGCACTGACATCGCTTTTTCATGACCATCGGCATAGCCTACTTCACGGAAAATCATCGAGTTCTGTTGTTGGGAACGATAACGCATGTCCAAACGAAGCAGCATCGCCACACTGGGGCCGATGTGGGTTTTGTCTTCATCGTCTAACTGTTGTACATCACCAAAGAAACGTTTCCATAGTGCGTCAGCAGCAAATTCTGCAGCGGGATGACTATATAGCAGACTGATCAAGTGACGGAATTCTTGAACGTCTAGCGGTAGAAGAAAGGTATTTTCATCACCTGTTTCGTTAATGGCAAACGTGCGTAAATTCTGACGCAGAGCTTGAAGATTCAAACCTTGATCTACGCTTGGGTAAAACCACTCATCACGATCACGGCGGAATTTTCCATCTTGCAATGCTTGGCGGCAATCAAGCATCGACCAATCAACTTTACGATACAAGCTGACGATCGGCTCATCATATTCATTTTTCAGTGGCAATAACGCCAACAAATGTTGATGTTCGGCATCTAACGCCTTTGGTAATTGAGCAAACAACAAATTACGCGCTTGCTTAAGAAGTGCTTTGTCCTCAGTTTGAATACCGTTAATCGCATTGTGGTCTAAAACATGATCGGAAATCCTCCCAGAATTTTGTAGGACTTGATCAAACAGCTCACCTACGTTGCTAAACGCTTTACCATTGCCCGCGTATTTATCTAACTCAACATCAATATTTGCCATCACCACGTTGAACCAACCAAAGTTAGCGCCGCTCATGGCATAAGCCGCTTCAACTAACCCTAACGGATATTGATGACGTAGCTTGTTACCCTCTTGCAGCTTAGCGACATAATCGGATACATCAGCAAAGGCATTATTTTCGAGTTCCACTAGCTCAAAACGACGCGCCGTCGATTGAATTTCACGCAGCTGCTGCCCCAATAGCGGGGAACAAAGCGCTACATAGCGCAACCATGGCAACTTACGACGTGGATCTTCCTCTTTAATCGCTTTACCAATCAAACGGATGGCTTCTCCATCCAACTGGCAAGCATCATCCCTATCGATGCCGTAAGTAGCGGCTTCAGCGACTGTCTCTAGCTCATCAAGCACAATCAAGATGTATTGGATACCAAACTGTTGAAGATATTGGTAAGCCGAATCAACCAATTGGGTGACTGTAATGGTATTGCCTTGCTCATCCTGCGCCTGATCGTAATACAGCACCTCATCAGAAAAAGCGTGATCAAGCATCAACCGATTTGCTAACTCTGAAGCTTCAAAACCAAACGGCTCAATACGTTGCAGTGCCTGTTTGGCGATACTCGATTGAATAGAACCGTCAAATTGCTTAGTCGCCAACGGGATCAACGCTTGATATAAACCATAGGCAAACCAGTTATCGGTGTTTTGAAACTTAGACACAATTTGCGAGTAGCGAATATATAGGCCTAAGTATTCGTCTCGCTTACTCTCATCATCAAAGAGTTCGGCGTTTTCTAGCTCACCACTGCCGTTGCGTACGTACCATCCTTTAGAACAATCATTGATCTGTGCAATCAACTCATAACCCAAACGAGACTTACCTCGGCCCCACTCGCCCTCAACGGCAAATACGTGAGCGAATTTATCGTCTTCATGGTCAATGGTTTTAATAAAGGTGCGATAACGATTAAAGAATTTACTTTGTCCAACAAGAGGGTCTTTTGACGGGTAGTCTGAAACACCTGTCGCCGCCCAGTTATGTTGATCCGTCAGCTCATCCCACACAACCTGAGACGAATTGTTAGCACTACTTATTGTCATTAGAATACATCCTTTAAAAACTGCGCTGAGGTATTACTCGTATTGGTTAAATGAGCCTGGCTGATAAGCGACTCTTGCTCTTGGCGCCAACGCAAAGCCTGGGTGCGAATCGCCTCTCGCAATTTTTTTCCGTACAGGGCAAAAGCACGTTGGCCTTTCATCCGATAGCAAGCATCGGCAAACTGTGGGTTGATCTGATAATAATCAAGCTCACCGCTAATTCCATCACGGTGTTGCCATATCTGGCGCTTCACTAGCAGCTCAATCACTTCGCCAAGCTGCTGATCAAGTTCAATGTCATTAATAGCTGCAGGAAATAGCGCCATAGACAGTTCCGTCAATATACGACCAATAAACTGTGCCAAGCTGCCACACAACACTTCATCACCTTCACGGTTTAAAACCAATACCTGTACCAAACTGGGTTTTAGACCATTTTGCCCAGCGGGCAGCTCTAGCATTAAACCGCCTAGCCCTTCGCTGGACCAAATATCCTGCTCATAGGTAATAGCTACTAGTAACAATGCCCACGGGGAGCTAAGTACCCAATCCAGAGCGAGATCACTACGAGCTTTGACAGCATCAAGTGGCAAACTGTCAAACGCTAATTGATCAAAGCCATCTAGCTGATTGGCCTCTGATACTTTAGATGCAGACAACGAAGCTAACAGGTAGGGATTGTATTTCACGTTGGCTTTCGGGGTGGGCAGCAAACGTCCTCTCACCCAATCTAGATCAGGGCGCTGCCCCTGCAGTGCTGTTGGTGCTACCACTGGTAAGGCTTCCCCGCGCCAAAGACTCAATTGGTAAGCCATGGTTAATACTCGAATGAGCACAGGGACCGCACTTATACTGTCTGCCTGTGTACCTAATAGCTCACGCTCAATGGCACTATAAGGTGTTGTGCTCAAAGAGGCTTCAGCGAGAGAAGCCTCTACCCACTCGCTAGCTACGCCTAGCTGGTGGATACGCTCAACCAGTTGCAATGGGTCGCTAAGTTCTGCCGCTTCTTGGCAGCGGGCCGCGATCACATTGAGCCAAGGCTGACGAAAACGGCTGTCACAGGCTAATACCGCCGCCACCAGCTGTGAGCTTGAACCAAGCTCAGCGACACCTGTTAATAGACGCTCACTGGCTACCCAATGTTTGCCATCATCACATGGGTAAGCCAAACCAGTTAGCAGCTCGCGAACGGCTTTCTCTTGAATAATGGCGCAACCACTCTCCAATAAACGCTCTAAAGGCCTAACTACGCTCGCCAACAAGCCATTTTCACTTTGCAGCAGTTCGTCGTTGAAGATTTGTGATGATGAGCTATTCATTAGGCCTCCGCCATCGTATCTTCATCGTCAAGTGCTTGTTTAGCTTGCTCTAACAAATCGTATAGCTGATCGATATCGTCAAACAGTGGTTCACCTTTACCATCAATACCCTCAGCAGTCATCCGCTCAAGTAAAGCACGATCGAGTGAATCATCGCCCGCTTCTAGTGCCTGCTGAGCAGCAAAAAAATCATCTTCAAGTGTTGGTTTTTCAATAAGAGCTTCAACGAGGAGTTTGGCTATTTTTGTCAATTTTGAGGCTAAACTGCATGCTGTTCCTGCTTTCACTAATAAATCATCAGTTGCATACCAGCGTTGTTTCAATTCATCTGACATTTCAGGCAATGGAATTTCTAATGTATCGACATCAACAGGGTATGAGTGCGCTGTCACACCACGAATTGTCGATTGAATTTGAACATAGCCAATTTTCGAAGAGAGGTAGCTTCTTACGTAAGATGCAGGTGCAAGCTCTCTGTTTACGCGAATAATCATCACTTCAGTTGAAGGCAATAATCCTTGCTCACTAGTGCAATATGTAAGGTCACGGCCAATATACGTCTTGTTATGTGCTGCATTACACATTAATAAATCATGTTGAGTTGTAAACCTGTCTTTAGAAATAGGGGCGACGACCGTTCTAGGCTCCTTTATAACGAAAGATGGTGAAAGGTTAGTTACTGTTATTTGTTCACACGTTTCACCATCTGTAGTCTCAGGCTGTGTTTGACCGTTAAAGACATTCGCTAATTTCCCTAAAGGAAGAAGTGGTTGCATATCTTCTTGTTCAAAGTAGTCTTCAACTACCGCAGGATAAAAGTGCGCATCAAAACGTTCAGTCATTTTTTTCGACTTTACATACCTGAACTTTCTATCAAAGTTCAACTTTTCCTGAGCAGGTATGAACTGAACGTGAAAAGTATTGATGTCTTTCTCAACCATACTAGCCCACGCCCGCAAACGCTCTGCTTGGCGGACTTTTTCACCGATGTATTTTTGGGCTGAAGCAGAAGGAGTTGATATTTGAATATTTCGGATATCAGCAAGATTAATTCCAGCTTGCACTGAACCAGTTATGTAGCGTTCAAACTGCAAAGTACCTACTTTGCTTCGAATAAATGACCATACATAATAAACATCTGCTTTATTTTCATCCAATACAATCCTAGCTGTATGACGGCCAATATTAGCTACAGGCGTATCTAAAGGGCAAATAGCGGCCTTTCCTGCATACCCCCCCATAGCAACCAATAAATCACCTGATTTTATATGCGACCCCGCAAAAGCCTGATGCTGTACTTTGCATACCCGCTTAAGTCCATCAAAGGCGACCCCTGGTTCTCCGAAAGCCGCGATAGTTACCATTAATGGTGCATCGTTACTTTCAACAAAGTCAGGCATATCAATTCCTCTCCTAATTGGAACTGAACTCTTTCGCATATTCTCCAACGTAGATACGTCACCGAAGCCTGAAATTTTCGCTGCATTATCTACATAACGTAAACCGTAATATTCAGCATCTAATCTACCCGAGCTAAGATCACCTATCTGAACACGACTAAACATATCCATCACTCACCTCGCTTATAGGCAGCGACGATGGGGTCTAGGTCATTACTTACACCTGCGGCATAGTCTTCGATGTTATTCTTCACCAAATAACCTAAAGTTTCAGCGACTGCCATAAATACATCGGTTTGCGGCTCAGGTAAAAACTGCTCAGGTTGTGCTTCGCTAGCTGGACGTTTTTGCAAATAAAGGATTGAAGTTTTCGCCCCTGTACCAGACAGTTTAAAGGTATCTGATGGCAGAGAAACAACCGCTTTAACGATGGCCTTACCACCGCTAAACTCACCGGTTTTCTCATCTTTTTTACCCATGATGTACTCGCGTACATAGCGGTCACCTGAATTACATAGAATGCCATCAGGCAATACAATCATTAAGCGACCATTTGGTTTCAATAACTGCAAGCAGCGATCGATAAATAACACCGCTGGGTCAATCGATCCGCCTTTTACCGGCTTCCACTCACCACTTTTACTTGGCTTACTGCCTAAGGCTAAACCTGAAACACTTGGGTATAACTCGTATTTGGCTTTTTTGCCTGTAGATACATTACGAAGGTCACTGCGGAATCCAGGCCAAACTGGTGAGCCATCTTCGTTTAGTTCTAGTGGACCTGTGTCTTCCCACGTCATTTTGGTGTAGTCGTAGTAGGCGTTGTAAGAATCGACGACCTCTTCAGCAGGGCGGAACCCACCCAGCACTTGCTCCATATCCGCTTCGTACGCTTTTTTCGATTCTTTACCGCGTTTATCAGATTTAAATTTAGGGGTACCAAATGGCGGATTGGTACAGATCAAGTCAAAACTATTTGGCTTTAGCGACGGTGTTGTTAATGAGTTACCGGTATAGAAGATTTTTGCTTTTGGTGCACCTTGTAGTGCCATATTTACGCGCGCTAGCATCACCATACGCGGCGCAGCATCGGCGCCAACAAAACCATTTTCCAGCAGGTAGTTGAATTGTTGTTCACGCTCCTGGTCAGATAGACCCGCAACCGTATGTAGGAAATTTTTCACGCGGCTTAATGCTACTGATCCAAAACCGTATGAACCACAAGTTGGGTCACAAAAGCGGAATTGCCCAGAGGTGATTTGCGCAACGGCACTAGTATCGTTTTCGATGTCATGGAAAACCATATCCAGCATTGCATCTTTTACTGGCTTCGGCGTTAGGTAAATACCCAAACCGCCTTTGGATTCAAAGTTCGCACGTAGGAATACATCGAACACACGGCCAAGGAAATCAGCCGATACATCGGCCAATGTGCCTTGACGAGTTTCACCGCTTTTCTCATCGGTGAATGGGCCTAGGTCTTGAACCGCTTTTAACAGAGTTTCGTAGTTACGCGGCTTTTCTAAACGCAGGTGAGTTTTGGCATCAAAAATCGGGTTCGCTTCACCCGCATCGTTGACCACGACGTAATCTGGGTGCAGTTTGAAATGGTCAAATGCTACCTGGATCAGCTCAACAGCAGCGTCACCATGTGCTTGTACGTACTGGTAGGTAAATATTTCAGGGAGTTGATAAGTATTGCCATTGTGCTCAAAGCTTAACTCTGCCGCTTTATCTTCTTCATGATGAACACGAAATGATTCTAAAAACAGGATCTTGGCGACTTCTTCGATGATATCGTTTTTATCCGAAACCTTGTCTTTGACGGTTTGATAAACCTGTTCATGGAAAGCATCAAGATCCTGCATTAGGTTACGATAAACCATAGATGACCAAGCCAAGTTCTGCTCGCCACTTAAGCGATCAAAATCGCGAATAAGCTCAATACTTGGAATTTCAGGTACTGCTTGGCTAAAGCCTTTAAACTCGTAGCTACGCTGATTGTTCGCATCTGCCAAGCAGATAAACGCTGGCCACTTGCTCTCATCACCTAGCATGTCATTTTCACCCAGCAACTCAAACACTAGTGCATCTAGCGATTCTGGCTCTGAGTAATGCCAGTTACCATCACCAAGCACCAGTAACAAGATCTTTGGCGTTTGGTTACCTTCAACAATGCCCCAAACAAGTTCTGCTTGATAAAAGTCTTGTGTTGCTTCTAACGGTAGCGATTCGCTAAATTGGCGAAACTGTTCGCGCACTGGCGTATAAATCGGGGCTAGTTCAGTTGTAGAATTACTCATAATAAATTTCCTAATACTCGCCTCTTTTGATGAGGCTTTCAGTTGAGACGAGCTCAAACGATTAAATGGTTTACTGCTAAATGGGCCTGACTAAGCTAGCTTAATCAAGGGGCCCATCATGGTTAATTTGGGGTGTTCTTTTACAGCGCTTTTGAGCATGCCTTCAGTGGCTACAATATGGCTGGGTAACTTACTGAGTGCTAGCTTCACTGGTAGTGGACGATTGAGTTCTGCTACCATATCTAATAAAATATCACCGAGGCTTTGACTGCTATTTTCAGCCTTAGGATTTACGCTACCTTTAACGATGAAGGTATCGCTATCAGTTTCTTTATCTATTGATTTTTGGCAATTCAGCCACAGAGATAACTGTGCTTTTTGCCAGCCCATCTCTTGCCAAATATGATTTTGTTTTTGCCAAATTTCATCAAGTGTTTGCGACTCTACTGCTAACCCATCAAGAGTTTGCTGTAGCGCTTGGCGTAACTCTAAATCAGTTAGCATTATTCACCTCGTTTAGATCTGGATGGACGCTGTTATAAACCTGCTTCATCTGCTGTTGTATATGCTCTATCTCAGTCAATGCTTGTTGCTGCTTACCTAAGGTATTATCCAGCTCATTATGCCAACGCATAGCGAGCTCATTCTGTAATGGCGGAAATGCCACCTTGGCGAGATCAGATAAGTTAATAAACGCTTGCACACTACCGGTGACCAATTGTCCCATTTGCCATTTGATTAATGGCGTTTCCAATAGCAAGGTATATGCGCCTGCATATTGGTGGAAAAATAGCGTCGCTAAATGCTCACTAGCAAGCGTATCGTGGTCCAATTTTTTGTTTAGCCACAATACCTTACTTTCCTGCGCAAATGTTGAGAGCAACACATCATTTTTCTGGACCAGTCTATTTTTAACGCGATTGTGTTTGGCCGCTTCTTCACTATTGGCATCGATTTGGGTTAAGTTTTTTGCCAGTGAAAAGTTGGCTTTTAAGTCTCTAATTTTCAGTAACCGATAGCGCTCTGGTAATACTTGATTATCTTGGGGTTCAATAACAGCAAGTTGAGATAAATATTGCCCGCCACTTTCCAATAATTGATGGCTTACTCTACTCTGCTCAGAAAAGCCAAAACCCAGTTGGTCACTTAGATCTTTTGCATTAAACCAAGCAGTTTTAACGTCCTTTTTATTCCATTCGATTGAGTGGTTTTTCAAGTACCTGTCTAACCATTGCGAAACTTGAAGCCGAAGTTCTCGTATATGAATTTGGGTAAAATGAAGAGTTTCTAAGCAAGTAAAATATTGATTAGCAAGTTCGTTAAATTCATTTGGTTTTGGTGCCAATGGCAGGCTTTTAATATATGACAGACCAACTCTCACCATTATGCTTAATGCAGTTCTTTGCTCTAAATAACCAATGTACAATGGCTGCTGTAAACAATAAGTCAACCAAAGGGCATCATAACGATTTAAACCGCGCACAATCGCCATATTGGCATCAATAGGGTGTTGACGGTCAAACTCAGACACATATGCAGCTGCAGCACTACCTACACGACGGATCACTACATCCGATGGCTTCACGCAAGGTTCAAACGAGACAACTGGAGTTGCATACTGAGCTGACTCAGGGTTTAGCCTCATGTCAGCAATATGCCTCATACGGTAAAATCGCTCTTCTAAAACCGTCGTTTTAACATCTTGCACTTTACGCCGCGTATCTTTATCCACCTCTTTGGGCAGATAATTGAGTGTTATTGGATCTCGTTTGCTGGTATCTAATAACGAAATATTAGCCATATACCATTCGGACTCAGGGCTTTCACTAAAACGCCAACCATCAACAAAACTAACCTTATAGTCAGCAAGCTGTGGCCATTCATTTTGCTTTGCAAGCATGGGAAGAATCGCAGCGGTCGACAGATGGTAATCGGCTCGCCAATCACTCGCCTCCACAAACTCTTCTCCCGATATCCTTTTGATATTTACTGCCTGCATATTGTCTCCACAGTCCCAATCTATTTTTTCATACTCTAGTACATTACACACCCAAGGTCAACATGCGCACACTTGCGAGTCTAAAGCGAATTATTGATATTATTTCAAATTAAGGGTTGACAAATTTTGTACAGCTGGTCAATATACAAACCGAAACAAAATAAATGCGAGTCAAAAGCGAATGATTTAGATAATAACATAAGGAACAATACCGATGCCAACTACACCACTATCGATTTACCTATTGAAGAAAGAGATCAAAACCAGCACTAGAGTACTTAAGCTTAACGACGCTATAAGTCACCCCTTAGAGATAGAGGGAACAACCAGTGTGCTGCACCTGCAGTCACCCACCTCTAACCCACCAACCTTTGCACAACTGTTTACTGCAAGTCATCAATTAGATGGTATCGATTTTGGTACAAACCAATCCACTGGCGCTGTATTAGAACTACATCACGCCGGACAAACCTTTTTCGTTGCCTTCGGAAAAGGCTATCACATGATTGAAATGGACTATATGGTTCATGACTTTGGATTGAGAACGGCTTTAAACCTGGTGGACACCAAAGACATCCGCGGTGTAGATACCGCTTCAAACAAAACCACACCTCTTAACGCTCGAATTCAGAGTGGATTGAGCGCTGAAGTCTCTGATTTTCCAATCGACATCGATGAAGATCTGTTATCTGCTATTGAGGGGTTGAGCAATGATGCAGGCTTCGGTTCCAGAGTCAGTGGGCGTCGCAGGGCCTTGAAGGTCAATTTTAAAGGTAAGCTTGAAGAACTACCTAAGCTACTGCTTAATGCCTTTAAAAAATACAACACTGCCTTACCTACTGAATTTAAGTGGGTAGAGAACATACGCGAAGTCAGTGAGTCATCTATTATTGCAGATTTAGATGCTGAGCTGTTATCTCGCTTACAAAGCATTCAAGCCACTGGCCCCGCACAAAACGACAAACTAGACATGATAGCACCAGGTGTTTATGACTCTAGCAATGTTGCTGGTTTCAGTTATGGCACACGCAGTAAACAACGTTCAGACATTTTAAGTTTGAAACGATACTTAGATAAAGTTGTAGGTGAAGAGGGCGCGCTTGAACTAAACCACTTAAAGACTGGCTACAGGGTTTTTGCTAAAGACGATGACCATAGCACTATTCATACTTGGTCCGGTTATGAGTGTATTTACTGCGAGTTTGAGCATGATAAAAAGCACTATGAGTTACGCGCCGGAACATGGTATGAGATTAATGTAGATTTTGTAAAAGAGATTAATGCGGTGATGGAAAGCATTCCTACTTACAATGTATCCCTGCCAGCATTCAACCATGACTCTGAGGGCAACTATAACAAGTTCGTTGCAGACAATGATGCAGACATTAAGTGCATGGATACAAAGAACATCTACATAGGTGGAGGGCAAAGCCAGTTTGAATTTTGTGACTTGGTGCATCGTAATAATGGCCTGGATAAATTAACCGATTTAATCCATGTGAAGCATTACACCTCATCAGCAACATTAAGCCACCTATTTAGTCAGGGTGTCGTATCTGCAGAGATCTTCCGTAGTAGTGAAGAGGCACGTAAAAAGCTTTACACGGGTCACCCTGGGGTTATGCCATTAACCAACCCTCTCATTGCCCCTAAGGCAAGTGATTACCGTGTTGTGTATGCCATCTATGATATTGCGGCATTACCTACCAAGCTGCCATTTTTCTCCAAAGTGAACTTGAAAAACGCTTATAAGCGTCTGCAACTGTTAGGGTATGAAGTCGCGCTAGCGCACATTGATGTTGACCCCTTGAAAAAAGCTCAACTCAAAGTAAAAGCGCAATCCAAGAGGGCTAAACAACAGAGCGCTGCTTAATCATTGCGGCTTAAAACGGCTTAGCTGATAGGTATTTGATGGTTTACCAACAAATACTAGAACAAGTAAAATCAGCTTAGCCGCCCTTCCCTCTCTTCTAAACTCCTAGCTAACTTACTTACCCACCAGCTGATAGCGCACAGGCCTATTGAGCTTAATAACGAACTCCTCCTCTACAGCTTGGCTAACCCAAGATTTTATTTGTAACTTATGCAGCCCGGTCGATTGAGCGAACCAGATGCAAAATTTGCAATTTATCCGCCACCAGCCTAGCTGATCATAAACTCCCGACTGATTATATTGCACTTACCCAATATCGGGTTAGTCACTCCAAGGAAATTATGATGACTAAATCAAAATCAAAATCAACTTCAAATGGTACATCGTCAAACTCTGGTAATCGCGGGCCTTCTAGCCATAAAGGCACTGGTGGAAATTGGCCTAGTACTACCGGCAATAAGTCTGGTGGTAATCGTGGTCATGCCCCAACGAAAACCAAGTAAAGTACTATAAACTGCCAAGTCTTTTATGGGGGCTTGGCATTTTAGGAGGTAAGATGAAAAAATATAGTAATAATAAAGAGATCAACAGCCTTGTGAAACGCCTTATCAAAAATGGCTGGCAGATACTGAATAGAAAAAAGCATGCACTATTGATAGCACCTTCAGGAAAAAGAATGCCAATACCGTCAACTCCAAGTGACTATAGAGCTTGGTATAACTTCAGTCACGACATAAAACATATAAACTCCAGACAAGGTATGCTTCGTGGACAGTAAATATGATTTTCCTTATCCAACACCTTTTGAGGCAATCAGAGTCATAGTCAACGCCTTAGATATAAAGCATTCTAATAAGTACCTGGATGAGCGCGCATACGCTCGTAAGTATGATCCTAGAGAACTAAAAGAGGCCTTGAGTCAGTGCATCTTCACCCCTTTTGAAAAATATACAGGTTTAAAGTCTAACAACCCGCTCTGTGAATTAATTGAAGAAGCCTTTGACCAATATTTGCAAATCGTAAGCTCAGTCTCAGCCGATGGCCTATTAAGGTCTGAGGTGGTGCCCATATTGCTGTTTGGATTTGTTAAAGATCATTTGAAGGACTTATCACTATCTATATACAAAAATTTCAAGGGGCCACACCCATCTACATTGTTTAGCCATGACTCTTCCGCGGTAACAACTACATTAGACTGGATATCAGTAAATGAGAATGGCTGGGATAGTTACTTATCACATTTAGACAAAGAGCAAAGAGACCGTATTGCTGCATGGTCAAGAAACACCGACCTACCCGCTTCGCAGTCCATACAGCTCTTGCAAGCAAACTATAATGGCCCTAGACCAGAGCAGGTTGACTGGCAAAGAGTACGAGTATTTATATTTTTTTCTAGGGCGATTGATTGGCTTAAAAGAGAAAATAGCTTCAACTCAGTCTTTGAAGAGATACGTCTTTCACTTTGGGGAGGTAGTAATAGCCTTGATATCCCAAAAAAAGTGACAGCACTTCAGCACACAGCAAAGAAATCTCTTAGTCCATTTATGAGTGACTTCTCAATATTGCAGCAACACCTTAGAAGAACGGTCTCAAAAGACACGCCACAAAAATACCTTTCGATCATAAAGTCACTGAGGAGTCAGCTATCAAATCACCCTCAATATAAGCCCAATAAATACTGGTTAGATTGGCACGAAGCACGCTGGCATGTGTTTTCGGGAGATCTTGTTCAAGCAAACAGTTTGTACAAACTTGCTTTCGAAGATGCATTGTTCCGCTCAGGAGAAAACCAAAAGCACATCATTGAAGAAGCATTGGTTGTGGTAGCAAGTCTTGATACTCCAGACAGAGTATTTCTAAAGCATTTAAAATGGTCGTTAATTCAATTTGGATATGACATAGCCTCGGTTACTACAGCTCAACCGTCCAATAAGTTTTCAGATAATATTGAGGATTGGGAGGTTAACTTATGGAAAGCTGGCTTAAAAAGTAAATTCCCTGTAGTAGGATTATTTCCAGGCGCCCAGCTCAATACAGGGACGCCAAAAGTTGGACCATTACTCTTCACTGACCTATCGAAAGTTAAACCTGATTTCCGTAATCCCAACAGGCAAATAAAGATCGGTGATACCTGGAAAAAAGCAACACCTCAACTAGTTTGGTTCATCGACACTGAGAACCATGAGGTTTCTGAAAAGCTATTGGCAAAAGGTGCTAGCGTCAATGTGTCTTCCGAAAGTGGCGATACTCCGATATTGATGGCTTTAGAAGCTTTAAATGTAACCGAATTGCCATACCGCTCACTGGATGAACGTTTCTTTCGACTGATAAGCAGTTATCCGCACCAATCGAATATCATAAATGGAAGAACTCAAAAAAAACGCCTATTGCCTATCATTTCAGCTGTTGAATCAGGAAGATTGGATATCGTAGAAAAAGTTTTAGAGCTAGGCGCCAATACTAACGGACGGGGTGAAACCGATGAACAAACGGCGCTTAATGTATGTATGAAGCGCATCGCCACTTTAAAAGATACAGCTCGAGCAAGGCAAGCTCAAGAATCTATGCCTATAACTGATGAAGTATTGGATTCCATCAGAAGACATTCCGCTGGTTTAACAGGCGTAAGCCTTGAAGATCAAGCTTTACATTTAGACAAATCAAAAAAAGATGCAAGATTTATAAAGATTGAAAAGATGTGCAAGGATATATTTTATCAACGAATTTCGGAAAAAATGAGCATCAACACTATGCGTGATATAGCAAAATTGCTCATAACTTCTGGCTCAGATGTTAACGCTGAACACTCAAGTCCAATAAAAGGATACACACCATTAATGCTTGCGGCTGAATCTGATGAATATGAACTATTCAATTTAATGCTTATTCATGGTGGCAACCCGAAGAAAGCCTACAGAGACATCCGATCAAACGGGCAAGTATCATGTTTTGAAATTGCGGCTAATTTTGATTCAAAAAATGTAGGAAGAATACTATCGGATATAGCTCCTTATTTGTCTGTTCATTGATTATGTTCAATGTAACTATTTAAGGCTTTTATAGTCCTCTAACAATAAGAGAGGTTGAAATAATCCTCTCCAATTCAATCTGATTAAAAAATGCCTTAATGATCTCTCACTCGGCACAACTACATGTTACTAGCCCGGATGTAGGTAAGAAAATATCACTTACAACCAAATATTTTCAATATAGTAAAACATGCTATCAATAACACCTTTTTATCTGATTCATTTCCCTAGCATTACCATTAATTTAGTTCAACTGCCCGCAACGGTGGAAGCCACACCGGTTTCTAGTTGCACTAATTGAACACGACTAAACATGTCTATAAAAAACTGTTTTATCGACATGTCAGCCAACCAATTACTGCTTATGTCGATGCTATCGACATAAGCGACTTATTAATGACAACCATCAATACATTGGATAAACATCAGATTATTATGATGAAAGCTTCTTGTGCGTCAGATCTTGTCGCAGGTTAGTATTATGATAATGGCATAGAGAATAGAGAGAGCCTTCAATGCAAATCAGTATCCAACGTCAAATTGCCATGCTTGAGCAAATACCCCGTCACCCAAGCCGCATTACAGCCAATGACGTTACTGATAGGCTACAAAATCGTGACTATGACATAGGGCTAAGAACAGTTCAAAGAGAGTTAAAAGCCATGCACGACATGGGGCTGTTTGGGTTGGTACTTGATGATAGGAGTAAACCTTTTGGATGGTCTATTGCCGCCTGCTGGCGCAGCCTTAACCTGACACTGATGGATAACCATATGGCATTAGCGTTTCACACGCTAAAGCACAGTGCTAGCGAGTTACTTCCCCCTCAAAGCCTCAAGCAGCTAACACCCTATTTTGAACGTGCAGATCAAGTCTTAGGAAACGATCCTGATAATCCTTGGTTGTATTGGGCATGCCGCGTGGCACAGTTACCTAAGCAATTTCCTTTGATCATTCCTGAGCGAGATCCACAGATATTTGAAACTGTGCAATCAGCACTACTTTACAAGCGCCAAATAGCCTGCCAAATAAAACGGGTTTTCAAAGAGAAAAGCTATTGGATTGATTACAGTCCTATAAACCCTGAAGGTATACATATATCAGATGGCGTCGCGCTACTGACGTTTACCGTTGGCAAAGTTGATCCAACACTTTATGCCAAATCCATCGATTTATTACGTGACGTGCGTTTACTCGATACGCCATCAATCACTCGGAGTGATTTAGATATTGCTCAAAGCCAAAATAAAAGAGCATCGGAGTTAATTGAGATTGAATTGCTTTTTTCAGCCTCAGCAAACTTTATTATGCGCAATGCCAAGCTGTGTGAAGATCAAACCGTCCAGCAATTAGAAGACGGACGGTATCGCGTTAATGCCAGCGTTAGAGACACCCCAGGATTAAGAACATTTTTGTGGAATATGGCTGACAAAGTAGAAGTAGTGGCTCCCGTCAAACTAAGAGCTCATTTCACTCGATTACTCAACAAGATGAATGCTCGGTATCAAAGTGCTGCGACTTAGGTTGTCGCAACCATAGGTTACGCTTCCAAACATTACCTTCAAGGAGATGAACCGATGTTTGACCTACTCACACAAAACCATCAATCACCTAGCATTGCCGTTTTCGGAGTGGGGGGCTGTGGATGTAATACTATCAATCAGCTCACTCAGTCTCCTTTAAGTGACAACGTGCAACTTATTGCCGTCAACACCGACGCACAATCATTAGCCGCCTCCCAATGTAATACTCGATTGCAAATAGGCTTAGAAGCGACAAAGGGCCTTGGTGCGGGGGCTAATCCTGAGAAAGGCCATGAAGCAGCACTAGAATCTGAAGCGCAACTCAAAGAGCTCATATCGTTTGCCGATATCATCTTTATCACCGGAGGTATGGGTGGTGGCACGGGCACTGGAGCCATCCCTTTTATAGCCTCCGTTGCAGCCGAGTTGAATAAACCTTTGGTTGCGGTGGTGACTACTCCTTTTAACTTTGAAGGACATCAAAGAAGCCTGCTTGCCAATAATGGCGTTGAACAATTAATGCAGCATGCTAATGCCGTGATAGTACTGCCCAACGACAAACTTATTGAAACATTAGAAAAGAAAATATCCCTGGTTAACGCCTTTTTTGAAAGTAACCGTATTTTGCAAGATGTATTACTCGGACTGACAACAACCATCAGTCAATCAGGGCTGATAAACATCGACTTGAATGACTTTATTGCGGTTGTTAGTCATCAAGGCCGTGCGGCTATGGGAGTGGCAAAGCAAGAAAAGGGAGAGGATTTACAAGTCACCATCAACAATGCACTGAAAAATCCATTACTAGAAGAGGTTGATCTGACTCATGCAAAAGGGGCGATTGTTAGTGTGATGGCGACTGAAGATATTGAGCTCAGCCAATACAATAATATTGGTGCCAGCATACAACAGCAGTTAGATCCGAGCGCATTGGTGATAATAGGATTAACGATTGTGCCAGAGCTTGATTGCGAGCTTGAATTGATGATCATTGCTACGGGTATTCAAGTGCCAGACAGCGCTTCTGAAATGCGGACGGACGCTGCCGTTCTAGCGCCTAAGAAGGATCGATTCGACTCGCTTGAATTATTAAACATCAATGACTTACTAAGAGAAAAGTCTAGCGGTGCTCGCAATGACCCTCACTATGAATCGGAGCTCGACATTCCCACTTATACTCGTCAAAAGCAGCTTAACTAGAGCTTTTAACATAAACCATCCTAGTTAATGCTCTACTGACATATAGCGTGATGAAGTTAGTGTCTGGATCGCTAATCAATATCCTCTAGATACCTAATTAAAAATACAAAGGCCTCGGTAAAGGCCTTTCTCTATCTAGTCATCGTTACCACTCAAAACCGCAGTCACGACAACAAAAACCATTTCCCCAACGTATGATATCGTCTGTTGAACCACAGTCAGGGCATTTCCCCTCGACGTTTACAGATAACATTCTAAACTTCTTATATTTCATAATTTTATCCTTTAATGTTGAATTAAATACTAGGACTTTATTAAACAACAACCACAAAAACAAAATATCCCAAAATGGGATATTTTGCAATCTGAAATATTATCAGACCATGAAAAACAATAAATGGTCAGGCAGAGAAGAATCGCTACGTAGTGCTTTGAAAGCTTTGCGTAAAAATGCAGGTCTCAATCAAAGCGAACTAGCTCATAAATTAGATAAACCGCAAAGTTTTGTCTCAAAATATGAGAGTGGCGAAAGACAGCTTAGAATCCTAGAACTAGAAGAAGTATGCTTAGCTTGTGGTACCACTGCACACGAATTTTTAAAAGTTTTCAGCGAGCCTTAGTTCTTCCACCCTATATCGCTCACAAAGGTTCAAACCATTGAGCATTGGCTCGTGTCATTAAAGCCGTACCGCAATATCAAACCTAGCAATCGGCTTTTTAGTAACAGCTTAGTTGAATAGTTAGGTTTTCAACCTATATTTTATTCCTCATTGCTGTCTCCAATTCTTTTCAGCTATATATCACCCTTATGCTGTAACCCATTTACGGCACAGCAAGCAGCTGGTGGCATCTAGCCCACCAGCTGCTTTTTATTTTTAATATGAAATAAGGAGGCATTATGCCTATTGTATTTATTGCTGGCTTTGCAGTTGGCGTCGGTATCTACCGTGCTTTAAAGGAGTCTTACTATGTTTAATTTTGTGATGCACAAACCAATAGCTGAGCTGTTCTTGCTTGGTGTTATTGCAGGTTACAAATGGGCAGTTGAAAACGATAGTTAAAGCTAGTATTTAACCCCATGGGGGAAGGCTAATTGCCTCCCCATTTATGCTGTGAATAGAACTTAGCAAGCTGCTTCATTTTGTAAGTCCCGCTCTTCAATCCGCTCTAATATCCAATCTTGTATTTCACTTTCTACCCAAGCCACTGCACGACAGCCAAGTGATACCGATTTAGGGAACTTACCGTCTTCAATATATTTATAAATTGTTGAGCGACCTAAGCCAGTAGATGCCATAACGTCTTTTAGTTTGATGAGTTTCATGATGAGGTCCTGGTAGTTAATCTCATTCAATAACCAGTGACGGTATTTTTAAACTTGCAGCGCTCTTCCCTAAGCTTGCCCCCTAAAACCAACACACTCAGTAACGCTTTAGCTAAGTATCAAACTCAAAATTTGTTCAGATATATATCACTCCTAGGCATAGACCGATTAAGCACATAAGGAGAATGAATATGTTCGTTAAACCATCAGTTCCTCGCCACATAACCTGGCCTAAAACGTCTAATGAAGTATTAGCGACAGCCGCCAACATCATCGCCGAGAAGTTCGTTACTCACGATGTTTTCACTAATCCTGACGCAACTAAACAGTTTTTGACCTACAAGATGATCAACTATGAGCGTGAAGTATTTGCAGTGATGATGCTCGATAACCAACATCGGCTGATTGAATTCAATGAACTGTTCTTTGGCACCATAAATGCTGCCAGCGTCTATCCAAGAGAAGTAGTTAAAGCCGTATTAGCTGTTAATGCTGCAGCGGTGATCTTGGCCCACAACCATCCATCTGGTGAGGCAGAGCCCTCACAAGCTGACAAACAGATCACCAAACGCTTAACGGACGCATTGGCATTGATCGATGTGCGAGTACTCGATCATATCGTGGTAGGCAAAACACCCGTCTCATTTGCTGAACGTGGTTTGTTATAACGGCTGCATATTACCAATGCTCATTCCAACGCTTTACGAACCAATAAGGAGTATGTCTTGATTGAATTTACTGACAGTTTTTCTCAGGCGTGCGTGGCTGAAGCGTGCGCCGCCTTTCCTGACTTGCGGAAAAGATTGATGGTTGAATTGATCTTACCGATGTTTGCAAGACCACTTAATGAGAAAGGTGAGTCGACAGGTCACCCCATCATCAAACCCAACCCAACCTTACAGAAAACACTGCTGTTTGTCTCTCCAAGGGATCTCGTTGGGCATTTACCAAAAGAGATAGGCTTTTGCCGCTATCGCTGCCCCTGTAATGAACACGGTCAACCTACCGATGTTTGGCAGCGTTCAGTCAACGGCATCTATTACAACCACGGCAGTAATCAGCTGCCCAATTGGAACGTACATACCTAAATACCCCCCTAGTTAACTCTGTGTCCTCACTACTTATCTTTTACCCTATAGCGTTACCTCACAGCCACCAGCAACACATCAATAACTCAAACAACTATTTAAAGGAGTACAGCATGACAACGATTAAATCCTCTACGTCCTATCAATGGGGCTTACAGCGCAATATCACGCCACGATTTAGTGCGCGGCTCATCCTGCAAGGTAGTCGCTTAGACTTCCTCTGGGATCGCTCAGGCTTTGTCGGCAGCTTTCCCCCAGATAAAGGCCAGCAACTCAATGATGCTTTCCCTGAGATCATCAAGCAACTTGAGAACCAAGTGTCACAGGGCCACCTAGATGCACGCCAACAGCGTTGCGTTACTTTGCAGCACGCAAGCTTTACCTGTGAGGCCGATACACTCGGCAGTCATGGTTACCTGTATATCGCTATCTACCCAACCACTGCTAAACACTAAGACTACCAATGCGTCCACTTTTCGCATCACTGAAAACTCGTTATCAAAGCAGGATTTAGGCGCAAACCCTCAGCGCTAATAACTGCTACTCCACACCCTGTAACCACTTCAATATCACCAAGCCTTCTGCTGGTGGATGCCCCTTACTATTTGACTACCTAAAGGAATTACACATGACTATTCAACTCAACAAAGATCAAGTACCCAACATGCCTAGTGCATTCTATCAATTGCTTGAACAACAACTTAAAAACCTCGATCCCAAAGAGGCAAATGCCATCACGCTGAACTTTCGCGATCCCGATTACAGCGCCGAAAACGGCGGCTTTCATCCGGTAGAGGTGAGATTAGAGAAACAGCAAGACCATTGGCGACTGGTGTACGTCACCGACTTTGCTTATCACGGTCATCCCTACCCTGAGCTGGTTAAGGACATTGATATCTGCTTCAACAGCAAACAAGTCTATAGCGTGTTCAGTGGCTGGATGAGCCAGCAAGAGGGCCAAGGACTGGTCAATCTATTTAGTCGTAACTTCGTTGCCTACCATCAAATGGCCGCCTATCAGGTAGCCCATTGCCTAGGCTGACACACTCGCCTGTTTCAATCCCAAGTTCCCATATTGGTCTTTTGGGAACAAGCAAACCCTTACCCCATGGGCCTTTGCGAAATCAAAGTGCCCAAAACATCGATATAGCAGAAAAAAGGAACTTGCCCATGCCCGAAGTTCAAGCAGTAAAAGATCATGATACGGTTAAACTCATTAGCTACTTACTTGAAAAACAGTTTAGCCAGCAACTTGCCGATGTGTGGAATATCGGCCTTAACCTAGCCTTACGTATCTCAGACTTGCTGTCGATTAAGTTTAACGATATCCATGATGGCAGGCTAATCATCCGTGAGTCTAAAACGGGTAAACTAGCCAACATCAAACTCAATCAGAAAACCCTTGAACGTATAGCCCGAATTCGCCAAGAACATCCCAACCATATCTACCTATTTCAGTCCTACCGTAATCAACGTGCAAAAACCGTCATGCCTTCTCCATTGTCCAGGCGGTATGTTGGCAGAGCTCTAGCCATGATTGGTGAAGAGATCAAACTAGCGCTCGGCACACACTCCATGAGAAAGACCAGAGGCTATCATCTCTATCAAAACACTAAAGACATTGCTCGAGTAATGAAGATGCTTAGACATAGCTCTGAGGGCGTCACTCTGCGATATATCGGTATCACTCAAGAAGAAGTAGACCACGATTTTCAGGAGCTTGAATTATGAATACTTCACAACCAAACTCCAGCCACCCTCAACTGATAAAGCTAAGGCAAGTCATGAAAATGACTTGCCTGGCTCGCTCAACAGTTTACAAGTACTGCGCAGACAACAACTTTCCCAAACCGATTAAACTTGGCGAAAGAAATGTTGCATGGCTAGAGAGTGAAGTAAGAGAGTGGATTGAACAGAAGATGTTTCAGCGAGGCTAAACTCGTTTAGCATCAATGCAAAGAAATGGAATAGCCCATTTCTTTTTTTATTAATTGAACACCTTATAGCTATAACCAATATTACGGTTACCATCATTGATATCTTTGGTGCGACTCTTTGCTAAGTAATTATACCTTAACCAAAAATCTTGCAACTCTAAAGAAAACTCCGCAGCATTTAAATTTAAATGAGTCACTGCTTTTAAGGGGATTTCCACTAATGGCTTACATTCAATATCAGCCATACCTATTGCACTGGCCCAAGCTTCAACAATACGGCTAAACATATTAGCCCGATTCAAATCCAAACACCCAATATGCACACAGGCATCTTTATTCATAAATATCACTGCATGATAGTGCCAGTTTTGTGAATCATTTTGCTCTCGTACCCACACATAGCTCATATTTAAAGGATGTGATCCTAAGCGATGATTATCCCACACCCGTAACTTGGCTTTGAATGAGTCTAAGAAGCGTGATATGCATTGAGGATCTTGATAATGCATATGTGCGGGAAAGCGTAGATCGAAGCGTATACATGTAATCCTTCGGTTAATTTCAAATTGTTGTTGCAGGACTTGTTTTAGTATGAGTAAGTATTGATCGTGGTATTGGTACCGTTCGAGTGTTACCAATTCATTCAAGATTCTTTCCATCAGTCTATCTCCTATGATTAATTCATAGGGTTAGAGTTCACAGTATTTTTATACTTAACAGATCAAATGCAGTGTATGAAAAGAGTTACTAACTGGCTCTATATACTACCAATACCGAATTAGTCACCTTAACTATCTTCGGAGTTCAGCTAAAAAATGTCTTGAACGTCCCAAACATCATTAGTAATAGATGAACAACATTAGCTCTGGAGTTAATGGTTCTCTCTATGACGTCAAAACTCAATCGTCTCAGCGCCATACTAAGGGCATTCAATGATTTGATATGTCTGATAACTGAGTTTGAATAGAACATGAGAAACCTC